>DASQPR010000517.1:0-6849 GCA_035643815.1 Micromonosporaceae bacterium
GGCCATGGATATGGACGAGCGATGGCTGAACCGATCGCCGGAAGTCATGCTCGACACGTTCCACTGGTTTCGGGGCGAAGGCTTCGGCCTCATCGTCGAAGACCTCCTCCGCCTGCCAGCGGAACCTTCGGTCGTCGTCGAAGGCTTCCGGCTGCTACCACACCTTGTGAGGCCACTCGTCGCCGTACCCGGGCACGCAGTCTGGCTGCTCCCGACGCCCGGCTTCCGCCGAGCCGCGATCGAGCAACGCGGGTCGTTGTGGACGATCGCCGGGCAGACAAGCGATCCGCCTACGGCTCTACGAAACCTGCTCGAGCGAGATCGGATGTTCACCGAGCGCCTCGACGAGGAGACGCGACGCCTCGACCTACCGATCATCGAGGTCGACACGAACACGACCGAGGATGCGCTGGTCGAGCGAGTGATGGATGCGCTCGGACTGTGACTTGGATCCTGCACCCTGGTCAGAGGCGTCAGTCTGCGGACGGCCTGGACACGTGGCCACTCAGGAAGGCCAGGTATTCCTGGCGATGGAGGGGATTGACCATCGTACGGCGGCGCGATGGTGGGGTTCCGCGCGCCGGTTGGTAGCCCGCGAGGCTGGCCTCGATGACCCCTTCACCACCGGTCAGCCCGGGCAGTTTGCGGTGCAGATCGGGTACGTAGGCGGCCGGCAGCACCGCGTCGATCGTGACGTCGTCGCAGCGGATGGTCTGCGCTTCGACGGCCGCCCCGAGCGTCGTGAGCTCGACAACCACAGATCCCATGGTGGCAACGGGACTGTCGATGCTGACGCGTGACATCGGCTCGCAGACGGTGGTGCCAGCGTCGTCGAGCGCCTGCATGACGACGAGAGGGGTGAGCTTGCGGAAGTCGGCGGCGGTACTAAGCGGCCCGCGGGTCGAGGGCGGACCGTCCGGTGAGCTGTAGTTGCACGCGATCATCGTCACGGTGCAGTCGTTCACCGGCCAGCCGCGTAGTCCTTCCTTCAACGTTTGCCGTACGTAGTGCTCCATGTTCGCCGCGAAGTCGTCCTTGTTGCGATACACGAACAGGGGAACGGTACGGAAGTCGACCTGAAGGCGGAACACGATGCCGGACCCGGGTGGGGCCGGTTCGATGCGCAGTCCGATCGTCGCGCGGAACGGATTGTCGGCCGTGTAGAGGACTTCCACCGCCTCGCCGGTGCCGGCCGGACGCTCGATGTACAACGTGGTCGTCTCCCGGAATTCGACCTCGATGCCGAAGTCAGCGGCCAACGTCGCTTGGATCACTTCTTTCTGAACCTCGCCATAAAGGGAGACGGCCAGATCGTTGTGTGCGTCCTCGAAACGTACGTTGATCAGTGGGTCCTGCTCGGCCAGCTGGGTCAATGCGGACCGTAAAGCGACGTGGTCCTCGTGCCGGACTGGGATCACCACCGACTCCAACGTCGGCGGCGCGAAGTGGTGCTGTGCGTCGTGGGCCGACCGACGACCGATCGCATCGCCGACCCTGGTGTGAGCCAAGCCCCACAGTTTGCCGATCTCACCCGCGGACACCACGTCACGCCGTACCCACGCACCATCGTCGAAGACGCTGATCGCGGTGACCTTGTCCCGTCCGCCGTTCAGCCGGTCGCGGATGCGAACCGCTCCGGACGACACGCGTACGTAAGCCACCTTTTCGCCCGACGCACCGCGCTCGATCTTGAAGATGCTGCCACTCGCCGGCCCGTCGGAGTTGCTGGCCGCGGTCGGTAACAGGTCAGCGAGTCCGTCCATCAGCGCCGTGACGCCGGCGCCGGTCACGGCCGACCCAATGTATGTGGGGTGCACCAGCGTGTGTCGGGTCTGTGCGGCCAGGCCCGCTCGTAGCACGGACGACGTCACGCCGCTCGCATCGTCGACGTACGAAGCCAGAAGCGTTTCGTCCTGGTCGGCCAGTGCGTTGATCAGAACCGTCCGGAACTCGTCGTCGTCCATCGTGTACCCGTCAACGTGGACGTCACGGGTGCCGAGCCCATCGGCCCGGCTCATCGGTACGGCGGTGATCGCCAGTCGCCGTCGTATCTGCGCGAGCGTCCGTTCGACATCGGCGCCGCGGCGATCGATCTTGTTGATGAACAGCAGAGTCGGCACGTGCAGCCGTTGCAGAGCGCGCATCAGCACGCGGGTCTGGGGCTGTACGCCCTCCACAGCCGAGATCACGAGTACGGCGCCATCGAGTACGGCCAACACCCGATCCACCTCCGCGATGAAGTCGGGGTGTCCCGGGGTGTCGATCAGGTTGATCGATGTGCCGCCCATCGCGAGCGACACGACCGCAGCCCGGATCGTGATGCCGCGTTGGCGTTCCAACGCGAGCGAATCGGTTTGGGTCGTCCCATCGTCAACGCGGCCGACCTCGCCGATGACTCCGGCCTCGTAGAGCAGCCGCTCCGATAACGTCGTCTTACCCGCGTCGACGTGCGCCAAAATCCCGAGGTTCAATGTCCTGCGCAGCAAACGTCATGCCCTTCGAATCGACGAACAGGTCATCTTCGATAGCGATCGACGTCGTGCGCATTTCATCCTCCTCGGTGCTCGTGGCCTATGACGATCAGTTCAGCACGCACTGAAACGATCCGCGACAGAGTTATCGCAAGCGCCACGGATCCGCCGAGCGAATCTGATCGTCTGTGGGCACGCGGAAGGCCCTCGAACGGATTCGAGGGCCTTCGTCACGACCAGCCTGGCGATGGACCAGTCGCCCCGGTGGCGCCGGCCAGCGCGGCTGCCGGTGCTACATGTCCTTCACGGCCGCCTGCATGGCACGGTCGAGATCCTTCGGGTCGACGCCGAGTTCCTCGGCCGTCTCCTTCTCGGCCCTGGTCACCGAGTTTTGGATCTCACCCATGATCTTGGTTTCACCGACGACGACGAGGCCGGCGTGACCCGGATCGATGAAGTTGCCAAGTTCCTTGACACCGGAGCGGGACATCCCCTTGGCGAGGTGACCGCTTACGCCGCCGACAACCCCTCCGACGGCGGCCGACGCGAGGATGGAGGGTGGGAAGATGAGGCCGAGCGCGGCACCGGCCGCGATGCCTCCCCAGGCGCCATGGCGCGTTGCCGTCTCGTCCTTGTTCGCGTGGACTTTGCCGTTGAAGTCCTTGGTCACGACGGCCGCATCGTACGAGCCGACCATCCCCTGTTCATGCAGACCTTTGATGATCTGATAGTCGTCTTGGGCGGCTGCCTCATTCGGATATGTCGCGACATAGATGAACGTGTCGTTGTCCTTGGCCATTTTCATCCTCCTCTTGGCGTTCGCGCGGCGGTTGGATCGCCTATCGGGGCGGGCGCTCGTCGGATCGTCACGCGTTGCGTGCGGTTGTCGGCCGCCCGCTCGTTTGGCTGAGAAACATGGACGGCTGCGTACGTCCGGTCCACCCGGAGCGTCCGCCGCGGACGCCACGACGCCAGGACGCCAGGACGCTTGGAGTCAGCGGACGAAAGCACGCAGCGGACGCTGCGCACGGACGCTGCGTTCAGCCCAGTAGATGATCATCAGCACGGCGCCTATCCACGACGCTACCGCCGCCCGAGTGCGCTCGTGACCACATTGACAACCTTGAAATCCCGTGTCATCGCAGCTCAGAAACCATGTGCCATCGACGGGCATGGCTTCCCTCGGACGCTAGAGCAGGCGTACGGAGATGCTATGAACCCACCCGCTCGGCCAGGAAGTCCTCCCAGGTCCGACGGCCTGCGGCATGGTCGGGGGCCAGGTTGGCGCCGTTTCGGAAAGCGCGAGCGGCCCGACCCGGTTGCCATACCGGCATGATCGGCCGACGTTTGCCGGCCGCGCGCAGGTATCCCCGGAACGCGTCGGCCATCGGGTAAATACGCGGTCCGGCCATCTCCGGTACGAGACCGGCCGGCTTGCCGAGCGTGAGCTCCACGAGCCGTGCGGCCACCTCGTCGGTGTCGACCGGCTGGACCCGTACGCCGGCAAAGCTCAACATCACCGGCAACTTCACCAGTTGCTGCGCCACGATCAGGAGCAAGTCGTGGAACTGGCTGGCGCGCAGCGTCGTGTACGGCACGCCAGAGTCGGCCACGATCCGTTCGGCGGCCAGCTTTGAGCCGAAGTAGCCGAACATCGCACGATCGACTGCGCTGACCACCGGTACGCGGTCCGCGCCGACGACCGAGATGTACACGAGATGGCTCGCGCCGGCCGGCGCCGCCGCTCGCACCAGATTGCGGGCCTTGTCTTCGTCGCCCTTGGCGCTGCCGGCACAGTGCACGATCGTCTCGGCGCCATCGACCGCGGCCGCAACGCCCTCGCCGGTGGACAGATCGCCGGCGACGTATTCGACGCCATCGGTGGCGGCCGCGCGGTGCCGGCTGAGCACCCGTACGGGGCGACCGGCGTCGCGTAGGCGCGCGACCACCAGTCGGCCGAGAGTGCCGGTGCCACCGGTGACCAGGATGGGCGCCGTCACGACGCGTACCCGTGCTTAGTCATCTGCATGATTGCTCTCCTCCAAATTCGGATATCTGTAGCTAACCGGCCGCGTCAGCCCGAGACGCTCAGTGTCTGACATTCATTGGCGCGGCTTAGGTCGGAATCAAGTGCCGGCGCCGGGCCAACATCGGCCCGGAATGCCGAAACAACAACTTCGCTCCGTTGAGGGTCGCGTTCTTGTACATGATCGCCTTGCGCCCCGTCAGGATGCGGTTTTTCGGTGTCTCGTCCCGATTGAGGAACTGGACGAGGCCGTGCTGGCGGCCGAGGCTGATGCACTCGTGGATGTAGCGGTAGGCGAACGGTTCCGGATCGCGACCGGTCAGGCGGGCGGCAATGATGTCGGCCACCTTGGGCCCGGTGAAGCCTCCCGTGCGGCAGCCCATCGCGAGCTGCTCGCCCCACGAGCCGGCGATCGCGGCGGCGTCGCCGATGACGTACACGTCCGGATGGGTTACCGAGCGAAACGTCGCATCGACCAGCGCCCGGTCGGCCTGGTTGACCGCCAGCCCGGCCTTGCGCGCGAGCGTCGGCACAACAAATCCGCCGGCCCACACGCACAGGTCGAACGGCACCCGCCGGCCATCAGCCAGCACCAGCCGCCCCGAATCGACGCACTCGACCCGGGCCTCGTCGACGACCTCGACGCCAATTTCGGCCAACGTGCGGGCGAGGTAGCGGCGGCCTTTGTCCGACAGCCACCCACCGGGGGTGCTGGCGCTGACCAGTCGCATACGGACGGTCGGGAAGGCCGTCGCGATCTCGGCAGCGATCTCAATGCCGGTCAACCCGCCGCCACACACGACGACCGTGGCGCCGGGGGCCAGACTCGTCAGCTCGTCGTGCAACTCCGCCGCGGCCGACGCGCCGACGAGGGTGATGCAATGTTGCGCGGCACCGGGCACCGAGGTCAGGTCGATGTTGCTGCCGAGCGCGTACACGAGCGTGTCGTATGGCACCGCACTCCGCCGGCCACGCTCGTCAGTGGTGCAGACTTCCCGTGCGTCGAGATCGATGCCCGTCACTGATGCCGCAGTCAGCCGTATGCCCGAGCCCGCTAGATAGCGGCTCAACGGCATCGCCTCGATGTTCTGACCAACGGCTAACTGGTGCAGCCGAGGACGCTCGACGAAATCGCCAAACGCGCTGACCAGCGTGACCGTGACCTCGTCCGGCCGCACCTGCCGGGCCAAGCGTTTGGCGGCCGGCAATCCGGCGTAGCCTGCGCCGACGATCACTACTCGGTGGCCCATGCTGTCCGTCCTCCCCTCGAAGCGACAACCCGTGGTCGATCTCTAGGACGACGTAGGCTGTCCGCCTGTGACAGCCGGGCACACCGGATTCCGTAGCGTGCGCCTACCGCCGGACAACTGACCGGGGACCTCGGGTCGGTGCCTGTCACAGATCGCGGTGCTGTCTCGTCTGAAGGGGGAACAGCTCGAACGAGGGGATGCCATGGCCGAGAACAGATCTGCTGGTACGGACGACTTCGTGGCCCTGCGTCCGCTGCTGTTCTCGATCGCGTACCGGATGACCGGCAGCGTCGCCGACGCCGAGGACATCGTGTCCGAGTCCTACCTCCGCTTGCGGCGCGCTCAATCGGGCGGTACGCGGATCGAGTCGCTTAAGACGTACCTGTCGTCGGTGGTAACCCGGTTGAGCATCGACCATCTCCGCTCGGCCCGGATGCGGCGCGAAGCGTACTTCGGACCGTGGCTGCCGGAGCCACTGGTCGAGTCGGGCAGCACACCGGAGTTCGAGCGGGTCGAACTGGCTGATTCGTTGTCGATGGCATTTCTCGTCTTGTTGGAGACGCTGAATCCGACCGAGCGGGCGGTATTCCTGCTTCGCGAGGTGTTCGAGTTCGACTATCCGCAGATCGCCGGCATTGTCGACAAATCCGAAACGTACTGCCGCCAGTTGATGCGCCGTGCCCGACAACACGTTGACGCTCGCAAACCCCGCTTCGATGACAGCGACCAGCATGGCGAACTCGCCACCCGATTCTTCGAGGCTCTCGAGGACGGCAACCTCGATCCCCTGATTACGATGCTCGCCGCCGACGTCGTCGCCTACGGCGATGGTGGCGGCAACGGCCCGTCGTTGCCACGTCCGGTCAACGGTCGGGACAAGGTGCTGCGCCTGCTGGCGGCGATCAGCAACGCCGCCCGGGACTTCGACCTGCACTTCGAACTCGTACGAATCAACGGCCAGCCGGGCGCGCTGTTCGTCGACGCCGACCGACGGCTGCTGAACGTCGTGGTCCTCGACATTCTCGACGGAACCATCCAGGCCGTACGCTCGGTCGTCAATCCCGACAAACTCCACCACCTGGGGCCGCTGATCTCCGCCGAC
>DASQPR010000518.1:0-5352 GCA_035643815.1 Micromonosporaceae bacterium
CGTGATTTGATGGCGACGTGCAATCCGCCTCGTCGCCGGTCCCGACCGCGTTGCCACCGGCCACGTCGGGCACTGCCGCCGTCAACGCGGCCGATCCGAGTGCGATCCACGCGGACACGGTCGATCCCGATGTCGTCATCGACGTCGCCGGCGCCAGCGTCGTGCGGGGCGGGAAATACCTGGTCCGCGACATCACCTGGCGGGTGGAACTGGACGAGCGGTGGGCCGTACTAGGTCCGAACGGAGCCGGCAAGACCACGTTGCTCAACCTCGTGTCGGCGCGCCTGCATCCGACGAGTGGCACCGTTCATATTCTCGGCGAGCGGCTGGGTCGCGTGGACGTCACCGAGCTCCGTACGCGGATCGGCTTGTCCACCGTGGGTCTGCACGATCGGATTCCCACCCACGAAACCGTGCTCGATGTCGTCGTCACCGCGTCGTACGCGGTGGTCGGTCGCTTCCGCGAACGGTACGAGTCGGCCGATGAGCGTCGGGCCCGGGCGCTGCTCGATCAGCTCGGTGTCGGAGCGCTGCTCGATCGGGCGTACGGGACGCTGTCCGAGGGTGAGCGCAAACGCGTACAGATCGCCCGGGCGTTGATGACCGATCCGGAGCTGCTGCTGCTCGACGAGCCGGCGGCCGGGCTGGATCTCGGCGGCCGGGAGGATCTCGTACGCCGGCTGTCGGGTCTGGCCGACGACCCGGACGCCCCCGCGATGGTGGTGGTCACCCACCACGTGGAGGAGATCCCAGCCGGGTTCACCCACGCCTTGCTGCTGCGCGATGGTGGCATCGTGGCGCAGGGACTGCTCCGGTCGACGATCACCAGCGAGAACCTGAGCGAGGCGTTCGGACTGCCCCTGAAGGTGACCTACGCCGACGGCCGGTTTGCGGCCCGCGCGGCGTCCTGACGTCGGGATCTCAGCGTCCTGATGCGCGGATCTCGGCGTCGACGGGCGTGCCAAGTCCGGCCACGCCGACCAGCCGGACGTCACCGGCTGCCGTCACGGATTGTGCCCCCAGGGGGCGAAAACGGTGGCAATCTCGGCGTTCTTGGATCGTGAGATAGACACCGTCGGCGACGATGAGAAGATGCGGTTCATCCTGAACGTCATCTGGCTGGTCTTCGGCGGCTTGATCCTGGCACTCGGATACGTGATCGCCGGCATCATCTGCTGCATCCTGATCATCACGATCCCGTTCGGCATCGCGAGCTTCCGGATCGCCAGCTACGCGCTGTGGCCGTTCGGCCGGACCACCGTCCGCAACCCGACCGCTGGGGTCGCCTCCGTGATCGGCAACGTCATCTGGGTGATCGTGGCCGGCTGGTGGCTGGCGCTCGGCCATCTGGTGTCCGGGATCGCGCAGTGCATCACGATCATCGGCATCCCGCTGGGCCTGGCGAATTTCAAGCTCATCCCGGTGTCGCTCTTCCCGCTCGGCGTTCAGATTGTCGACGTCGACGATCCGGCGGCACGGATCTGACGCTGGCGCTGCCACTGCTCGGCGTCGTTGCCGGCGTGCTCCCGATGACCTCCGGTCGTAGGCTCGTGGCGACCTTGGTTGGTGATGAGCGGGAGGCACGTGTGGGCGAGTTCGTTGCACTGACGGTCGCGGACGGCATCGGCACGATCCGGTTGGACCGGCCGCCGATGAACGCCCTGAATGTCAAGATCCAGGAGGAGTTGCGGTCCGCGGCGCTGTCCTGCGCCACCGATGACGAGGTCCGTGCCGTTGTTGTGTACGGCGGGGAGAAGGTGTTCGCCGCTGGTGCCGACATCCGCGAGATGGCCGACATGTCCTACGTGGCGATGGCCGCGCGCGCCGGCCGGCTCACGTCGGCGTTCGACTCGGTCGCCCGGATCCCGAAGCCGGTTGTCGCCGCGGTCACCGGATACGCGCTCGGTGGCGGCTGCGAGCTCGCACTCGCCTGCGACTGGCGTGTCGTGGCCGCCGAAGCGAAGCTCGGCCAACCGGAGATCAATCTCGGCGTCATTCCGGGCGCCGGCGGCACACAGCGGTTGCCACGCCTGATCGGGCCGGCTCGGGCGAAGGACATCATCATGTCGGGCCGGTTCGTGGGCGCCGAGGAGGCGCTCGCGATCGGCCTCGTCGACAAGGTCGTGCCGACGGCCGCCGAGGTCTACGACGCCGCGGTGGCGCTCGTCAAGCCGTACACCACGGGGCCGGCGGCGGCGCTGCGGGCGGCCAAGCTGGCGGTCGACGGTGGTCTCGAGATGGATCTCGCCTCCGGACTGGCGTGGGAGTCGCAGCTGTTCGCGGCGCTCTTCGCGACGGACGACAAACAGGAGGGGATGACCGCGTTCGTGGAAAAGCGCAAGCCGAAGTTCGCCGGGCAGTGATCTGCGTCGGCGAGCCGATCAGGTCCGCAGGTGGGCGCCCTGGCCGACCTCGTACGCCTCGCGCAGGTATCCGGCGAATTGATGGTCCAGATCGTCCGGCGAGGCCAGGCTGAAGTGGTGGACGAACAGCCGCTTCGTGTACGGCGTCGCGCTACTCACCCGACGATCCTGCACCGGCCGGGTCAGGTCGAAGTAGCCGGTCAGGCCGCGTGGTGTCGGCTTGGCACCGGCGAAGCCGCGGCGGACGCCCTTGAACACGATCATCGTCTTTCCCACCACGGTTGTGGTCGGGCCGAACGCGTCGATGATGTCGACGAACTCGTGGTAGAGCGCTATGGACGACGGCGGCTTGCCGTGCAGATGGTCCGCAACTGTCCAGCTGTCAGTGGTCATGGAGGGCACTGTAGGTGTGGGATCTGACATGACCGCCGGCGCTACCGGGCGGTAACGTACCGGCGACACGTGCGACGAGACAGGGGAACGGATGACCGACACGATCGAGGGCCACGGCGGTGACCTCGCGCTGGCCACACTCCGGGCGTACGGAGTGACGGCGATGTTCACGCTGTCCGGCGGGCATGTCTTCCCGCTGTTCGACGCGGCGCACAAGACCGGTCTCCCGCTCTATGACGTCCGACACGAGCAGTCCGCCGTGTTCGCCGCGGAGGCGGTCGCGAAGCTGACCCGGCGGCCCGGGCTCGCGGTGCTGACCGCCGGACCCGGCGTCACCAACGGCGTCTCGGGCATCACGAGCGCGTTCTTCAACGCGGCGCCCGTCCTCGTGCTGGGCGGCCGAGCACCGCAGTTCCGCTGGGGCTCCGGCAGCCTGCAGGAGATGGATCACGTGCCGATCGTCGCGTCGATCACGAAACACGCCTCGACGATCCTGGCGACCGACGACGTACCGTCCGCCGTCGCCACCGCGCTGACCGCGGCATTGACGCCGCACCGCGGGCCGGCATTCCTCGACCTGCCGCTCGAAGTGATCTACGGCTCGGGTGAGGCGACGATCCCGATCCCGGACATCCCGACGATCGAGCCCGATCCGAGCGATGTCGCTAAGGCCGCGGCGCTGATCGCCGCGGCGCAACAACCGGTCATCATCGCCGGATCCGATGTGTACGCCAGTAACGCGATCGCCGAGTTGCGCGAAGCGGCCGAGGCCATGGTCGTGCCGGTGTTCGCGAACGGAATGGGCCGCGGCGCGCTGCCGCCCGATCACCGCCTCGCGTTCGCCAAGGCGCGTCGGGCCGCCCTCGGCAGCGCCGATGTCGTGGTCGTCATCGGGACGCCGTTGGATTTCCGGCTCTCGTTCGGCGACTTCGGCGATGCGCAGGTCATCCACATCGTCGATGAGCCGTCGCAGCGCGCGTCGCACATCACCCCGGCCTGCTCGCCGGCCGGTGACCTTCGCCTGACGTTGTCGCAGATCGCTTCGTACACAGGTGATCGAGTCGACCACTCCGAGTGGGTAGAGGAGTTGCGGGCGGCCGAGGATGCGGCGAAGACGCTCGACGCGGAGAACATGCTCGCCGACTCGGACCCGATCAAGCCGGCCCGCGTGTACGGCGAGTTGCGCAAGATCCTGGCACCGGATGCGGTCACGATCGGCGATGGCGGCGACTTCGTCTCGTACGCGGGCAAGTATCTGGAGCCGGCCACGCCGGGATCGTGGCTGGACCCAGGCCCGTACGGCTGTCTTGGCACCGGCCTCGGCTACGCCATGGGCGCCAGGGTGACCTACCCCGACCGGCAGATCTGCGTACTGATGGGCGACGGCGCAGCCGGGTTCTCGCTGATGGACGTCGAGTCACTCGTCCGGCAGAAGTTGCCGGTCGTGATGGTCGTCGGCAACAACGGGATCTGGGGCCTGGAGAAGCATCCGATGCGGGCTATGTATGGCTACGACGTCGCCGCCGACCTGCAACCCGACCTCGCGTACGACAAAGTGGTCGCGGCTTTGGGGGGTGCCGGGGAGACGGTCGGCAAGCCCGGTGACCTGGCCGGCGCGCTGCGCCGGGCCTTCGACTCCGGCGTGCCCTACCTGGTCAACGTGCTAACGGATCCCACCGACGCTTATCCGCGTTCGGCCAATCTCGCCTGACCGACGTTGCTGGACGACGATCTTCGCCGCGCGCTGTCGTCCGGCTTCGAGATCCGGGTCGACGCGGCGACCCCGATCGTTGGTGGCGACGAATGTCTGCTGTGGCATGTCACGGCGCCACGGCCACTGGTCGTGCGGGCCGCACCGTCGTGGCGGTCCGACGCCGAACTGCGCTGGGCGTACGGGGTCGCTGCCGCACTCCGGGCGTACGTGCCAGAGGTGGTCACGCCCGAGTCGGCGGCCATCGTGCGGTGGCGCGGTCGCGCGGTGACCGTCTGGCCGTACGTCCCGGGCCGGCACCTCGACCGTGAGCGGTCGGATGACCGTGCCGCAGCCGCACGGTTGCTGGCTCGCCTGCATCGGGCGGCACTGATGGTTGCCGATCCCGGGAACCGACCACCGAACTATCCGGGTGGCCCGACGGATTGGCCAAGGGCCGCGACGATCGACGGCATGGTGGATCACGAGCTGGACGACACGCTGGCGTCGTGGCACACCCACGCCGGTGTCTCGGCGCCGCGCGGTCCTCTGCACGGCGATTTCTACCGCCGCAACCTCCTCGTCGGCAGCGGTCCGCTTGCGCTGCTCGACTGGGACGAGGCTCGCATCGACGCGGTCTTGGTCGAGCTTGCCTGGTCGGTGTGGGAGTTCTGCCACACCGGGTCGGCACTCGACCGGGACCGGGCGCGCGGATTTCTCGCGGACTATCGGCGCGCCGGCGGTCCGCCGTACGACGTCGGGATGATCGTGCCGTTGATCCGTGACCGGCTCAGGTGGGAGGTCGCACGATCTCGTGCCGCCGCGGCGGCGGGCGAGTATCACGACCTCGACTACGAGGCCGGCGAGGTCTGTGCGTTCGCCTTGCTGCGCGACGTTGCGCTGGCC
>DASQPR010000519.1:0-2863 GCA_035643815.1 Micromonosporaceae bacterium
GTTACATCAGTCGTGATGAAGTACGTGCCATCCGGGACGTACACGTCGAATCCGATGTCAGCCAGGCCGGTCGCGAACAGGTCGCGCTTGGCTTCCAGGTCGCTTCGGACGTCGGCGAAGTATCTGTCCGGCAAGGCAAGGGCGTCGGCTATCGCGTACTGGAACGGCCCGGCGCTGACGTAGGTGAGGTATTGCTTGGCCGTGCGTACGGCCGCGACCAGCTCCGGCGTACCGGTGACCCAACCGACCTTCCACCCGGTGAACGAGAACGTCTTGCCCGACGACGAGATCGACACGGTCCGCTCGCGCATGCCCGGCAGCGCCGCGATCGGATGATGGCCGGTGGCAACGGCCCGGCCCGCGAAAACGAGGTGCTCGTAGACCTCGTCGGTCACCACCAGCAGGTCGTGCTCGATCGCGAGCGCGGCGATCGCGTCCAGCTCATCCGGTCGCAGGACCATGCCGGTCGGATTGTGTGGCGAATTCAGCAACAGCAACCGCGTACGGGGTGCTATCAGCGACCGCAGCTCGTCGAGATCGGGTCGAAACGTGGGCGCGCGCAGGGTCAGCGGCACCCGCCGGGCGCCGGCCATGGCTATGCACGCGGCGTAGGAGTCGTAGAACGGCTCGAATGCGATCACCTCGTCCCCCGGCTCCAGCAGCGCGAGCATCGCCGCGGCGATCGCCTCCGTCGCGCCCGCAGTGATGAGCACCTCGGCATCCGGGTCGTACGCGAGGCCGTAGAAGCGCTGCTGATGTTGGGCGACGGCGAGCCGGAGTTCCGGGACGCCGGGGCCGGGCGGGTACTGGTTGCCGAGGCCGTTCCGGATCGCGGCGACGGCGGCCTCGGCGATCTCGGACGGTCCGTCGGTATCGGGGAAGCCCTGGCCAAGGTTGATCGACTTCGTCGCCGTCGCGAGCGCCGACATCTCCGCGAAGATGGTGGTACCCATGCCTTCGAGACGACGGTTTAGCAGTGGTCTCGTACCCATGGATCCGGCTCCTCGGTCATCGGGGTGACGGCCCGACGCTACCGCAACCGTTCGCGGCGCCCGCGTTGCCTTCGCCGACCAACCGGCCGACCAACGACTAAACGACTGACCCGTACGGCTTCTTCCGCGAGGCCAGGTAGCGTGCCGCGGCGGCCGCGTGCGCGCCCGGGCAGTTCGAATCGTGGATGGAATGAGTGCAGTTGTCGGTCGCCCCGCCGTCGAAATACGACTCGTAGGCCAGACCGGTCGCCGATTCACCTACGCGTTGATGCCGAGCGGCTGACCGTACGGGCCCTTCTGGTCCGGGCTCATCAAAGTCCAATCGAATGGCCGAAATGCTGTCAACCGCTCTCCGCCGTGTCGGGCACGCCGCGGTGCTGCATCTCGCGTTCGAGGACCGGAACGCGAGCCGGCCTCGCAATACAATCCGGGCTTTCTATAATTGAGGCCGCATTCCGGGCGTACCGACCCGAGGGGGAGACGTCGTGACCCAGCAGACACTGCCAAGGCGCCTGCACGCCGCCACCGGCACCAGTGAGGCCGACGATCCGGTCGAGGCGGGCACAATCGCCGCGACGGAGGCGATCGCGGGCCTCAACGGCCGTGCCGCCAACATGATCATCGTGTACGCGTCCGTACGGTATGACCTGGGCCAGCTCCTCGGCGCGATCAGGGCCGTGACCGGCGACACGCCGCTGGTCGGCGAGACGAGCGCCGGCCACTTCGTTGGCGGTCACCTCACAGAGCCGGCGAGCGGTGTGGCGGTGCTGGCGATGACGGCCGGGCCGTACCGTTTCGGTTTCGCCTCGGTCGAAGGTCTCTCCGCCGGAAGCGAAGCGGCCGGTATTGAACTAGCCCGATCGGCCCATGCCGACCTCGGAACCGAACAGACGCCCCACGCGACGCTTCTGATTTTCGTCGACGGTCTGTCGGCCGAGCAGCAGACATTGATCGGTGGGATACATCGCGTCACGGGGTCTGCCGTTCCCGTGGTCGGCGGCGGCGCCGGCGACGACCGGCGGTTGAGCGCCACCTACGTCTTCTTCAACGACCGGGTGCTGAGCGACGCGGCGGTCGGGGTGTGGATCGGTTCGGATGAGCCGGTACCGATCACCGTCGGGCATGGTTGGCACCCGATCGGGCTACCTCTGCTCATCACCAAGACCGACGGGCAGATCGTGCACGAGATCGCCGGGCGGCCGGCCCGGGACGTGTACGAGGAACACATCCGCCAAGGCAACCGGGAAGAACTCGATCGCATCCGCGACGGCGGCTTCTACTCGACCCACGCGTTCGGGCTCATCGAGCCGGACGGCTCCCATCTCATCCGGGGCGTGTTCATGGGCGAGGACGAGATGATCCACACGTTCGCGCCACTACCGGTCTACTCGGCCATCCAGATCGTGTCCTGCGACTCCGAAGACCTGTTGGCGACGAGTCGAGACGTCGCGCACCGCTCGGTGACCGGACGGGACGCGTCGATGCTGCTCGTGTTCAGCTGCATCGCCCGCATCGACGTCCTGCAGGAGCGTGGCCCCCAAGAGGCCATCGAGTTGCAGTCGGCGGCCGGCTCCGTACCGATCTTCGGCGTCTACACGTACGGCGAGTTTGCCCGTACGACGAGCGTTGCCGGTTACCACAACGCCACCGTGACCGCGGTCGCGCTGTGATGCGCCGATGACAGCGCCAGGCGCCGATGTCTCGCAACTGACATCGCAGCTGCTCGAGGCCACGACGGCCGCGAGCAACGCCTATCGCGACACGGGTCGCCTGATCCGGCTGCTGACCGTGCTCAGCAGTCCGTCCGCGCCCGACGAGCTGCTCGACCAGGCGCTCGCCGTACTGTCCGACGCGTTCAATGCCGATCCGGT
>DASQPR010000520.1:0-7060 GCA_035643815.1 Micromonosporaceae bacterium
TTTTGATGCATGGACTCGGGACCATTCCGGTGCACCGTGAGGGTGGTCGGGCCGCCCTGAATGCCCTCGACGACGCCGTGCCGGTGTTGAAGTCCGGCGAACTCGTCGGCATCTTTCCGGAGGGCACGCGCTCGCCCGATGGCCGCCTCTACCGCGGACGCACCGGCGTCGCGCGGCTCGCCATGCAGGCCAACGTCCCCGTGGTGCCGGTCGGCATCCTCGGCACCGAGAAGATCCAGCCGAAGGGCCATCCGATCCCGCGGCTCGCAATGCTCGGTCGCTCTGGCGTGATCATCAAGTTCGGTACGCCGCTCGACTTCTCCCACCGCACCGACGACATGTCGACGATGCGAGCCATCACCGACGAGATCGTGACCGAGATCCAAAAGCTGTCCGGGCAGGACTACACGGGTCGGTACGCCCAGCGTCCCAAGGCTGAGGGCGACTGAGCGTCGTGCGTTGCCCGCCCGCGAGCGGGCCTGCGCGTCACCCGCAGCTGAGCTGGCCCGCGGGCCACCCGCAGCTGTGCAGGCCGCGCATGATCCGCCACGGTGGACGATTAGCGCCGCTGCAACGACGCTAATCGTCCACCGCAATGGATCACGGACGCCAACCGCCGGCGATCAACACGGCCCGGACCCGGAGTCATGCTCCGCAATCGACTCGGAACCGCCGGCGACTAAGGCGCGTGGGTCGCCCATCGAACGATGGGCGACCCACATCAACTGTCAGTGCCGTCAGGCCTTCGCGACCCGGACCCGTACGGTCTCGCCGTCGCCGACCTCGCCGGCGAAGCCATCGTCGACCGGCGCGACCTCCATCGACGTTGCCAGGGTCTCCCCGGCGACGAAGTCTCGGAACATGTCGATGGCGGCGGCGACCGCGTCCGGCGCGTCGACAGTCAGCGCGATCCGATCGGCCACGTTGAGATCCGCATCCCGGCGGGCCTGCTGCACGACCCGGACCACGTCGCGCGCGAGGCCTTCGGTCCGCAGCTCCGGCGTGACGTGGGTGTCGAGCACGACGACGCCTTCGCCGCCCGGCAACGACGCCGACTGCTCCGGATCGGCAGCCACGAGCTTCAACTCGTACTCGCCGTCGCGCAGTTCGACCCCGCCGGCGACGACGACGCCACCGGCGACGGCCCAGTCACCGGCCTTCACCGCCTTGATCACGCCCTGCACCGCGCCACCGAGGCGTGGGCCGAGTGCCCGCGGCACGAGCGACAGGACCCGCTCGCAGTAGTTGGCGACGGAATCGGTGAGCGCGACCTCCTTGACGTTGACCTCATCGGCGATGAGGTCGGCGAAGTCGGCCAGATTCTGGGCGTCTGGCGTCGCCACGGTCAGGCTGGGCAGCGGCAACCGCACCCGCAGCCCACGCGCCTTGCGCAGCGACAACGCGGCCGAGGAGATGTCACGAGTCGCGTCCATCGCCGCCACCAGCGCGTGATCGGCCGGGAACGCATCGGCGGCCGGCCAATCGGTGAGGTGCACCGAGCGCCCGCCGGTCAGGCCGCGCCAGATCTCCTCGGCCGTCATCGGCGCCAGCGGCGCCATCACCCGCGTGACCGTCTCGAGCACGGTGTAGAGCGTGTCGGCGGCATCCCGATCGCCGGCCCAGAAGCGGTCGCGGGACCGGCGCACGTACCAGTTCGTCAGCGCGTCGAGGAA
Organism: Micromonosporaceae bacterium; assembly: GCA_035643815.1. Lineage (GTDB taxonomy): Bacteria > Actinomycetota > Actinomycetes > Mycobacteriales > Micromonosporaceae > DASQPR01. The sequence continues at coordinate 1,674 of DASQPR010000520.1, forward strand.
CGTACGCACCGACCCGCACGCCCCCGAGATGTCGTTCTCGTCGAGCCGGGTCGTCACGTCCTGGACCAGCTCGCGCGTCTTGGCGAGCACATACCGGTCGAGCACGTGGGTCGAGTCGTTACGCGCGACGGCCGTGTACGACTCCGCGTTGGCGTACAGCGTGAAGAAGTAGTACACGTTCCACAGCGGCAGGAGGACTTGCCGCACGGAGTCGCGAATAACCGACTCGCTCACCAGCACGTCGCCGCCGCGCAGCACCGGCGAGGACATCAACGTCCAGCGCATCGCGTCGGCACCGTATTTGTCGAACATCTCGTACACGTCCGGGTAGTTGCGCAGGCTTTTGGACATCTTGCGGCCGTCGTCGCCGAGCACGATGCCGTGTACGACACACGTCCGGAATGCCGGCCGGTCGAACAGTGCCGTGGCCAGCACGTGCATGGTGTAGAACCAGCCGCGCACCTGGGGCAGGTACTCGACGATGAAGTCGCCCGGGTAGTGGTTCTCGAACCACTCGGCGTTCTCGAACGGGTAGTGCACCTGGGCAAACGGCATCGACCCGGACTCGAACCAGCAGTCGAGCACCTCCGGCACCCGCCGCATGGTCGACTTGCCGGTCGGGTCGTCCGGGTTCGGCCGGGTGAGCTCGTCGATGCCCGGGCGGTGTAGGTCGGCGACCTTCACTCCGCCGTCCTTGTCGCCTCGGGCCGCAAGCGGCCCGCCGTGCTCGCTGCTTCGGGCCGCAAGCGGCCCGCCGTGCTCGCTGCTTCGCGCCGCAAGCGGCCCGAAGTCGGCCTCGAGCTGAGCGACCGAGCCGTAAACGTCGACGCGCGGATACTGCGGATCGTCCGACTTCCACACCGGGATCGGCGAGCCCCAGAAACGGTTCCGGCTGATCGCCCAGTCGCGTGCGTTCGCGAGCCACTTGCCGAAGGACCCGTCTCGTACATGCGCAGGCGTCCAGTTGATCTGCTGATTGAGCTCCCCCATCCGGTCCTTGAATCGGCTAACCGCGACGAACCACGACGACACCGCCTTGTAGATCAACGGCGTATCACAGCGCCAGCAGTGCGGGTACGAGTGCGTGTAGCCCTCGTGGCGGAAGACGACCGTGTTGCCGGTCTGCGAGGCGCGGTCCTTCAGATCGCGGGTGATCGCCTTGTTCGCCTCGAAGACCTGCATTCCCTCGTACGGCGGGACGAGCGACGTGAACCGGGCGCGCTCATCCACGGTGACGACGGTCGGTATGCCTACCGCGTTGCAAGCGCGCTGGTCATCCTCGCCGAACGCCGGCGCCATGTGTACGGCGCCGGTGCCGTCCTCGGTCGACACGAAGTCGCCGCCGAGCACCCGGAACGCGTTGGGTGTGTCGGCCAGGAAGTCGAACAGCGGCGTGTACGAGCGGCCGACCAGCTCGCTGCCCTTGACCGTACCGACCGGCTCATAGTCGGCCAGTTCCTTGGCGTACGCGCCGACGCGGGCCGCACCGACGATCACCTTTTCACCCGCGCGTTCGAGAACCGTGTAGTCGACGTCCGGGCCGACCGCGACGGCCAGGTTCGACGGCAGCGTCCACGGCGTCGTCGTCCACACGAGCAACTTCTCGCCGGTCTCCAGTTGGAAACCCACGGTCAGCGCCGGATCCTGCCGCTCCTGGTAGACGTCGTCCATCCGGGTCTCGGTGTTGGACAGCGGCGTCTCGCAGCGCCAGCAGTAAGCGAGCACGCTGAAGCCCTCGTACACGAGGCCCTTGTCGTAGAGCGATTTGAACGCCCACATGACACTTTCCATGTAGTCCGTGTCGAGCGTTTTGTAGTCGTTGGCGAAGTCGACCCAGCGCGCCTGCCGGGTGACGTACCGCTCCCAGTCCTTCGTGTATTGCAGCACCGAACTCCGGCAGACATCGTTGAACTTCTGCATGCCGAGTTCGAGGATCTCCGCTTTTGTCGTGATGCCGAGCTGCTTCTCGGCCTCGACCTCGGCCGGCAGACCATGGCAGTCCCACCCGAATCGGCGCTCGACCCGGCGACCGCGCATCGTCTGATACCTGGGAACGAGATCCTTCACGTATCCGGTGAGCAGGTGGCCATAGTGCGGTAGCCCGTTGGCGAACGGCGGCCCGTCATAAAAGACGAACTCGTTTGCGCCCTTCGGGCCCGGGTCGCGGCTGTCGATGCTCGCCTGGAACGTCTTGTCACCGGCCCAGTAGTCGAGCACGTCGCGTTCGAGCGACGGCAGCGACGGACTGGCCGGCACGCCGGCGTCGGGCTGGTGCTTGGGGTACATCGGGGCGGGTCTCCTCGCTGGGCTTCTCGTCAGTCGGCACGTTGGTGACGGGCCAGCTCGGCCCATCGTTCGTGCGAGGACGAGCATCGCTGCCCGCGGTACCACCCCGCTTGGCGCTCATTGGCGATATCTCGTCGAGCGCCCGCTCATTGGCGATCGGCTATGACGGGCCTACCCGTCCGGTTCTACTGAGGCCAACGACCGGTGGCCGCTAGCCCGTTCTTCCGGAGGCTCACCGGTGATTGCCGGGTCGACGCCTGTCCGACAAGCGTACCGGACATTCGGCGTGGAATTCACCTCCGTTACGTGGCTCACGACCCGGCGTGGGCGTCCGTCGATCGACAGGGCACACTCTGGATCGAGAGGAGGCATCGACGTGGGTGTCAAGGAGCGGTTGGTGGCCAACGCCGCCCGGGCCGCGCTAAACCTTGTGGCGGCGGTCGCGTTCGTCGTCCTCGCACTCACCGCTCACGACGTGATCGGGTACGTCCTTGCCGGCGTCGCGCTTGCGGGCATCGCCTGGCAGACCCGCCGCGGATCACGCGCCACCGTCGCGCCACAACTGCTGGTCGGAGCCGGTCTGCTGGGCGCCTACAGTGCCGCGGTCGACGCATCCACGGTCGGCGTCGCGGTGACCGGCGCCCTGATCGTGCTCGTGATCGCAAACCAGCCGATCTTCGCCGATACCCTCGACCGGCCGACCGCCGACGCCGCGCGCCTGCCGGGCTTCCGGCCGGAACGTCGGTTCCTCGTACCGCCCGCCGCCATCTACATCGCCACCCCGGCACTGCTTCTAGTCCTGGGCACGTTCGCCGTGGCGAAACTGCCGATCTGGCCGCTGACGGCGATCGTCGCGATCGTCACCGCCGGCACCGCCGTGGTCGGTGCGCAGGCATTGCGCGTACGGCTGCACGGCGTACGGCGGTCTGGCCGTGAAATCCACTCGGCGCTGGTTGCCTTCGACGCCGCGTTCGCGTTGCATTTCAGCGCACCGGACAACACCGAGTATCACGTGGCGATGTGGCAGCCCTATCTGGAACGGATCGGCCGGCGCTGGATCATCGTGGCCCGGGAGCGCAAACCGTTCGAGGCCCTCGCGCGTACAGCGCCGCCCGGCGTACCGGTGGTGTTCTGCCCGTTGATCGAGCACGTGGACGAGGTGGTGACACCCGGCCTCCGGGCGGTGTTCTACGTCAACAACGGCATGAAGAACAGCCATCTCGTCCGGTTCCACCGGTTGACCCACATCCAACTGCTGCATGGGGATTCGGACAAGGCATCGAGCTACAACTCGGTGACCGCGATGTTCGACCGGATCTTCGTCGCCGGCGAGGCCGCGATCGACCGGTACGGCGCGCACGGCGTGCTCATTCCGCGGGAGAAGTTCGACATCGTCGGCCGACCGCAGGTCGAGTCGATCAAAGTGAGCACTACCGGTATCCGCGATGTCGTCGGCCCGGTCGTGCTCTACGCGACGACGTGGACGAGCCACTACGCGGACGCGGATTATTGCTCGCTGCCGATCGGCGAGGAGATCGTGACCAAGCTGCTGGAACGCGGAGCAACGATCATTCTCCGGCCGCACCCGTACGCGGACCGGGACGCCGCCAGCGTCCGCCGGCTGGACAGGCTTCAGCAGATCCTGGCGGCCGATCGCGACCGCACCGGGCGGCAGCACGTGTTCGGCGCGGCCGCAACGACGCAGATGTCGCTGTTCGAGTGCATCAACCGATCGGATGCCATGATCTCTGACGTCTCCGGCGTCGCCTCCGATTTCCTCTACTCGAGGAAGCCGTTCGCGCTGACGAACATGGCCGGCCGGCCGGCCGACGTGTTCGAGACGTCGTTTCCGCTGGCCAAAGCGGCCTACGTCATCGAGCGGAACGCCGACAACCTCGACCCGGTCCTGGACGACCTTCTGCGCGACGATCCGCTCGCCAGCGCCCGTCAGCGCGTCCGGACGTACTATCTCGGCGACTTTCCACCCGACTCGTACGCGGACGGATTCGTCGAAGCGGCTCGCCGCTACACGGACTGACCGGTCGCCGCGGAGTCACGCACGACGGCGAGAGTCCTCAAGCGCTGGCACGCGGGAGTGTCAAGCGCCGACGTGCGGGAACCAGAGTCCGATCTCGCGCTTGGCGCTCGCTTCCGAGTCGGACGCGTGGACGAGATTCTCGCGGTTCGACAAGGACATGTCGCCGCGGATCGTGCCGGCCAGTGCCTTACGACCGTCGGTGGCGCCGACAAGCGCGCGAACGACCTCGATCGCTTCGTCGCCCTCGAGCACCATCGCCACCAAGGGTCCACCGGTCATGAACGTTTTCAGCGGCGGATAGAAGGGCTTGTTCAGGTGGTCGGCATAGTGTGCGTCGGCAAGCGCGCCGTCCATCAGTCGCATCTCCATAGCGACGATGCCCAGCCCCTTGGCCTCGAACCGGTCCAGGACGCGCCCGACAATGCCGCGCCGGACCGCGTCCGGTTTGATCAAAACGAGCGTGCGCTGGGTCACGGTGTCTCCTTCGCGGTGCTCCCCCGGCGTGCGCGGGTTGGTGTTGGCAGCCTAGCGATGCGTCGGTCCGCTCCCGCGTCCGGTCGCCTGTCTAGCCCGGGTGACTGTCTGTTCCGGGTGACCAACTGTTCCGGGTGACCAACTGTTCCGGGTGACTGTCTGCTCCGCGTGACCGCCTGCTCCCCGTTGACCGCCTGTTCGGTCGACCCGAGACGGCACTGCGCGGCGACCGACGTCGATGCTGGCCGGCCCGTCCGCGATTCGCTTTTCAATCGGCGCAAAGCAGCCTAGCCTGGCCACAACACGCGGGAGGTCGAAAATGCCCAGTACGCGGCGCTGGTCGGTGCCGCCCAAGCGGATCGCCGCGACCGCCGTGCTTGGCGTCATCGGGATCTTCCTTGTCTGTGGCAGCGTCGGCATGGGCGCCTGGCTCGTCGGAGCGCTCGGCATCGCGGTCATCGCGGTCGGCGCCGGGCTGTTCATTCTCTCGGCGCTGAACAGCCGAGCCACGTCCATGATCGAGGGCACGGCTCATGTCTTGAGCGTGTCGGCACCGCCGACCGGGGTGACTCACGGCCGGTGTCGCCTG
>DASQPR010000521.1:0-2818 GCA_035643815.1 Micromonosporaceae bacterium
GAAGCTGCGCGTCACGCGCGCCGAGGCACTCGCCTTCCGGCACCAGGTCGCATTGGGGCAGTCACTCGTGCCGGTACGCTCCGGCGAGGTGCTGACCGAGGGCCAGGCGCTGCAAGCGTTGATGCTGGCGTCGGCCGACAACGTCGCTCAGATCCTCGGTCGCTGGGACGCCGGTAGCGTGCCCGCGTTCCTCAAGAAGATGAATGCCGAGGCGAAGGCGCTGGGCATGACGCACACGCACTACACCGACCCGTCCGGTTACGACAAGCGCACGAAGTCGACTGCGGCCGACCAGATGAAGCTGGCCAACGTCGCGTTGCATCTGCCCGGCTACGCGAAGATCGCCTCCCAGCGGACCGCCGTCATCCCGGTGGCCGGCAAGATCCAAAACTGGAACAAGCTGCTCGGCGAGCCGGGCGTGATCGGCATCAAGACCGGTTCCATGAGCGCCGCGGGTGGTTGCCTGCTCTTCGCCGCACGGTCCAACGTCGCGGGTCATCACGTGACGATCATCGGCACCGTGCTCGGCCAGCGCAGTAGTCGCGTCGGCGATCTGAACCAGGCGTTCGTCTCGAGCCACAACCTGTTGGCCGCTGTTAACAAGGCGCTCCGTCCGGTCACGATCGTCAAGAAGAACCAGGTCGTGGCGAAGGTTCCGGGGACCAACACCGTGCTGGTGTCGGCGCGGGATCTGACGATCGCGGGCTGGAAGGGTATGCGCGTGCCGAGCCACGTGACCGCGACGGTCAAGAAGGGCGCTCCGAACGGCACCAAGGCCGGCACGCTGACCGTTGGCAACGCCGGCAAGGCCGCGCTGGTGGTGCACAACCTGCACTGACCGACCTGCGCGTCATCTGAGTAGCGCATTGATCAGGGCCCGACCGCATGCGGTCGGGCCTTGATCGTGTCTGCGATCCCGGGCGACCCAGGCGGGACACGACGAAGAGTGCGACTTGGCCGGCACAGCCGCCGCACGTCCGCGATCATGGTGGTGGCAACATCAAAGCACAAGCGCCATCGATACCGGCTCGGGCGATGGACCGACGGACCGGGCCAGAGGAGACTGCCATGCGCGTCGACGCGTCCGCTGACATCGCCGCCGATCCGATGCAGGTCGAAACGGCGGCGATCAACGCCGAGGCCGACGGGTACGACGGCATCGGCGTGCCCGAGACGAAGCACGACGTCTTCGGCGCGTTGACCCTGGCGGCCCGGGCGACGTCCCGGATCTCGCTGCAGAGTGCCATTGCCGTTGCCTTCGCCCGCAACCCGATGACGGTCGCGGTGCAAGCCAACGACCTGCAGCTGGTTTCCGCGGGCCGGTTCCAGCTCGGCCTCGGATCGCAGGTAAAGGCGCACATCGAGCGCCGATTCTCGATGCCGTGGAGCCACCCGGCGGCACGGATGGAGGAGTTCGTGTCGGCGGTGCGGGCGATCTGGGCGCGCTGGGCCACGGGTGACCGCCTCGCGTTCCAGGGACAGTTCTACTCGCACACGTTGATGACCGACTTCTTCGACCCGGGCCCGAACCCGTACGGAAACCCGCCGCTGCTGCTCGCCGCGGTCGGCGAGCGGATGACCGAAGTGGCCGGTCGCGTCGCCGACGGCATGCTGTGCCACAGCTTCACGACCGAGGCCTATCTGCGCGAGCGCACGATGCCGGCCCTGCACCGCGTACGGCCGTCGCTCGACGGGTTCACCATGTCGCTGCCGGCGCTGGTTGTGCTCGGCGCGACCGAGGCGGACCGGCGTCCGGCCGAGGCCGGAGTCCGCGGGCAGATCGCCTTCTACGGATCGACGCCCGCCTACCGGCCGGTCCTGGACCTGCATGGCTGGGGCGATCTGCACGAGCGCTTGAACCGGATGTCCCGGCAGAATGCCTGGCGGGACATGGCAGCGGCGATCAACGATGACGTGCTGCACGCTTTCGCCGTGTCGGGTGACGCGTTCACCGTTGCGATGGCGCTGCGGGACCGCTTCGGCGACATCGTCGACCGGATCTCGCTGTACACGCCGTACCCGGTCGATCCGGCCGAGGTCCGTGCGGTCGCGACGCACCTGCGCGCGATGTCACCACCGCAGGCGCCGGCCTAACCGGCGCACACCGCTTAGACCGCGACGGTCAAGCCCGCGTGACGGGTGCCCACAGGCTCGGCAGGTTTACCACCACGGCTTCCTGGCTGCTGCGAGCGATGACGACGATCGCTTCCTCGGCATCCGGGTTCTCCTCGCGATGTGGAACGTACGGCGGCACGAACACGTAGTCGCCGGGTGCGGTCTCGATCCTTACTTCCGTCGGGCGCTCGGCGTCCGGGTCGGCGAATACAAAGACCGGATGTCCGGCGACCACGTAGATCGCGGTCTCGCACTCGCCGTGGTGGTGGTCGGCCGAGGCGATGTGCGGCGCAACGTGCGTCTGGCCCATCCAGACCTTCGTCGAACCGACGGTGAACCCCGAGATCGCCTCGCGTCGGGTCATGCCGTCAGTCTGGGTCGTGTCACCGCTCAACTCGCCCGCCCGGACATGCCGCAGCGGTGCGTGCCACTGATCTCCCATCGCACCAGTGTCCCGCACCCTCGATCGGCGCCGGCGTCGACCATGAGTCGCGCACCGGCGCTAGGAGGCTCCCACCGGCGCGAGGAGGCGCGCACCGCCCGGCTCAGGTCGCGATGTCGGGATGCGGCAGCGTGAAATGCGCGAGCGCTCGGGCATACCGTCGCTGGTAGGACAGCGGCTCCGGGTGGTCCCGCTCGAAGAGCGCGATGAACAGCGTCAAGGTGAGGAACGGGTGCGCACCCATTTCGAAGAGGCGCACGT
>DASQPR010000522.1:0-3835 GCA_035643815.1 Micromonosporaceae bacterium
AAGGGCTCCTCCCACTGCTCGGCCGGCGGCTCCTCGGGCAGATCCCACACCGGTACGAGCCGGCCATGCGCTCGGAACATGCCGGCGAATTTCGTCTTAGCGCCCAGAGTCAGCTCACCGGCGGCCTGGAGTCGGGCCAGAGCGTTCAGCGCGGCGTCCTCATCGTCGGGCAGGACCCACCGCACGTGCGAGCGGTCGGGTACGCGGCACCAGTAGGCGGCCGGCGCGGCGGCCATCCGTACGGTGGGGTAAATCGACGCATTGGCGCGCTCCAGCGACGCGCGTACCTCCGGGTCCTCGGTCGCCTCGTCGTCGAGCCAGAACTCGAAGCCATCACGAATGGTGACCGAGAGCGGCGCATCGGTCAGGATGTCCTGCAGGCGCTCGCCCGGGCCGGGCGTCGCGGGCATCGTCACGGCCTCGCCGGGCTCACCTTCCAGCGCCAACAGGATCGCCAGCGCCACATCGCGCGACGCGTCACCCGACTGAGTATTGCGCTGCAAACCAACGAGCACCCGGCCATCCGGCTTCGTCAGCGCCGGCCACGCCATCGGAAGCACGGTCGCCACGGTGACCGAGCGGTCGCCGAAACGCTCCACCAACGAAGGTGCGAGCGACAGCGGCGCAGTCGCGGCCGGCACCAGCTCACGCAGAGCGATCCACTCGCCCTCGTCGGTCAAGCCTTCGAACGGCCGCGGCACGTATACATCGCGCACCTTCACTGGCTTCGACGTGGATCGAGAAGCCCCACTCTTGCGTCGCTTGGTCACGACGGATCACTCTAGCCGTCGACGGCACGCCACCGGCTCGAAGGGCGCGAGCGGGTCAGTCGCCGGCCGAGGCGGCGGCCGCGGTTGAGCCGGTCAGTCGCCGGCCGAGGCGGCGGTTGCGGTTGAGCCGCTCGTGGCGGCGGCGCGGTCGCGACTCGGATGCGTGATCCGCGCCCACACGCACTGGCCGAGTCCGTCCCGTTCAAATCCCCAGCGCTCGGCGAGTGCGGTCACGATCGACAGACCACGACCATCGGTCGAATCGGAGTCGTACGTCCGCACCCGTGGCTCGGTGCTGGCGCCGCCGTCGGTCACCCGCACTTCGACGGTCTGCATGTCCGCGGTCAGCCGCACCAGCCACGCCACGCGAATGACCCCACCGGGCAGCGGCGTCGCGTGGCGCACGGCATTGCCGACGAGTTCGGCCGCGACACTCACCACGTCGGCGAGCAACTCCGGGCGAACGACCCGGCCGATTTCAGCCGCGAGGCGGCTACGCGCCTGCCCGGCGCCGCGTGGGTGATGCGGCACCACCACGCACCAGGCGCGCTCCGCAGCCGTCAGTGCCACCGGCTAAGCCTCCCCAGACTGTCGCAGCGCCATCCGCCCGAGATCACCGCGCGGAAGACGCACTTCTGCGACGGTACCGCCGGAATCGCGGGGACGTAAGGAGACCCACCCGTTTTGCCGCTCTACGATTCTTCGGACCAGATACAGCCCCAAACCGACGCCACCATATCGACGATGGTCCCCTGTGTCGGCTTGCCAGAAACGTTCGAACGCGCTCTCGACATGCTCCGGTCGTACGCCGATGCCCCGGTCGGAAACCCGAATGCCAACCGTACGGGCATCTAAGACGCCGTCGACCTCGATGTCGCCGGACCCCGGCGGCGCATACTTGCCGGCGTTCGTCACCAGCTCCGACACGATGCTCGCGATGCTGGCCGGCTCGCCGAACACGATCGGCAGATCGCTCGGTGTCCGGTATCGGACACGCGCCCGCAACTCGGCCGGCAGTTCGGCGATCGCCGCCGCGACAGCCTCGGCGAGATTGAAGCGCTCGACAACCGGCGGCACGCCTGGTTCGCCGACGGCGGTCAACAGTCGGTCGAGGAGCCGTGCGAGTTCGGCCGCACGAAGACCCAGGACCCGGGCCGCGTCGCGCCGGCTCGCCTCGTCGAGCACGTCCCACCGTCCGATCAGGGTGTCCGCGTAGCCCTTGATCACGGTGACCGGTGTTCGCAACTCGTGGCTGGTGAGTGCAACGAACAGTTCACGACTCTGCTCCCAGCGCCGCGCCTCGGTGATGTCCCGAATGGTCAGCGACACATCCGGCCGGTCCGGCCATGACTTGGCGGTAAGGGTGAATGTGCCGCCGCCCGGCAGGCTGTGTTCGAGCACCTGGCCCGGTCCGGGCATCGGCAGTGGAAGCGCCTCACCGACCTCGACGCCGGTCGCTTCGACGACGTGGCGGCTCGCCGGGTTCGTCCACCGTACGATGCCGGCCCGGTCGACCACGGCGGTGGTGTCCGGCCGGATGCGCAGCGTCGGATCGGGGTGCAGCGGGAGGCCGGGGCTGTCGCGATAGAGTCGCGCCGCCACGGCAACCAGATAACGGACCAGGCGAGTGCGCATCGGATCGGCCGGGTCGACGCCGTCGGGCAGCATCGCCACGAGCGCTCCGACCGTGCCCGTTCCCCGCGTGATGCGGCCGATCACGGCACAGGCCGAGCGCCGCGACATGTCGCGCAGGTCTGGCGGCAGATCCGCCGCGGCGCACACAACGTACGGTTCGCCGCCCACGAGACGCCGCAACGTATCGTCGCCGGAGTCGACCCGCCGCCCGAGCACGGCCGCCGCCACGCCGCTCGCGGCCACGATGCGACCACTGATCGGGCCGAACTCAACGATCGCCACGCCGTCGGCATCGAGTGCCCACGTGGCCGTCGAGACCACACGCCGCAATCCCAGCAGACCCGATTCCCCGCGAGTCAGCTGGTTCATGAGATCGGTCGCCTCATCCAGGAAGCGACCGGTATCGAACGCCTCGGCCATGCCGCGAGTCTGCCTGCTGACGGACGGCTCGTCACGTCGGGCAAGGCGGTTACCTCAGCCCAGCGCGCTCACCGGCCGATGCGTTCGAGCACCATGCGCGGTCGATCGGTGATGATCGCGTCGACGCCGAGCTTGAGCATGAGGTCGACGTCGCGCGGCTCGTTGACCGTCCAGACGAAGACACGGTGGCCCCGGCGATGCCACGCGGCAACCAGGCCCGGATTGGACCTGATGACGCGGAAAGCCGGACCGGCGACGTTCACGCCGATCGGCAGGCGTCCCTCGCGCCGATCTGGCCGGACGAACTCGGTCAGCAGCACCGTGTCGAGATTCGGCGCGATCACGCGGATACGCCGCATGGCGAGCTCGGAGAAGGACATCACGGTCACCCGCACCGCCGTGTCCTCGTCCGGCTTGTCGAGTCCGTACCACCTCAGCATGGCCACGAGCCGGTCTTCGACCTCGGCGCCATAGCGCGTCGGGTGTTTGGTTTCGATCAAAAGCTGCAACGGTCGACCGGCGCCGACCGCCGCGTCGAGGAGCTTTTCCAAGGTCAATACACGGGTACGGGGGTCGGCCGGCTCCCCCGTCGCGACCCGCGTCGTCAGCGGCGATTCCACATCGGCCGGTCCCGGATGCCACGAGCCGAAATCGAGTTCGTCGAGTTCGGCCAGCACATGGCGGCTGACCCGGCCAGTGCCGTTACTCACCCGATTCAGCCGCCCGTCGTGGATACAGACGAGATGGCCGTCACGGGTGAGCCGAACGTCGCATTCGAGACCGTCGGCCCCTTCGGCTATCGCCCGCATGTACGCACCGATGGTGTGTTCGGGCAAAGCGGCCGACGAGCCGCGATGGGCGACGACGATCGGTCGCGGCCGGCGACCGAGCGAAACACCGCTCACGGTGCCGATGTCGCTCGTTGCAGCGGTGCTTGCCGACAGGGCCCGGCTCTCGGTGTCTTCGGTCCCGGATGGTTGCGGCCCGGGCTCAGGCGATGTAGGGGTCAC
>DASQPR010000523.1:0-3435 GCA_035643815.1 Micromonosporaceae bacterium
GCGGTCGGTGGCTCCAGTCGATGGGATCAGGCGAGTGCTCGATAGGGACGAGGTGCGGTCGGGCGTGCGGTTGACCCGCCTGCATAAGCGGCTCGGTCTCGGCGGGTTCACCGTGTTCGCGATCGTCGGCGCCGCGATGCGACTGCCCGACAATCTGTCCGCGATCGCGATCGCGGGATTGCTGATCGCCGTCGCGGGCGCGGTCCCCACGTTTCTTTCCCCATCACGATTGCTTCTGGTCTACTCCGCCGTCGCGACCGTCGGGATCACGTTGGTGGCCACCGTCGGCTCCGGATCGAGTAACGTCGCCTGGTTTGCGCTGTGCATCGTCGTGTTCTGGTGCGTGATGTGCGGCGGGTTACGTGTCGGCCTGGTCTACTGGGCGGCGATTGTCGCTCTATTCGTGGCCGAGTCCGTGCTGAACGTGGGTGACGCAGGCTGGGTGAGCTGGATCGCCGGCGCAACATTCACCGGTTTGGCGGCATTGCTCGTGCGGCATCAGATCGTGTTGACGGAGCGATTGAAGCAAGCGCAGGCCGCCCTCGTCGAGCAGTCGCGCATCGAGGAACGCAACCGAATCGCCCGTGAACTTCACGACATCATCGCGCACAGTCTCACGGTCTCGCTGCTTCATGTGGCGAGTGCACGGCTGGCCATCCAGGATGACCCGGCGGACGCGGTTCGCGCCTTGGCCGAGGCGGAGCGCCTCGGCCGCCAGAGCCTGGCCGACGTTCGCGCCACCATGGGAATCGGCCGAGGCGACAAGCCCGACGAGATCGCTCCTCCCGTACCTGCCATAGGCGACCTGACTCACCTCGTCGCGCAAATGAACACCGCCGGCGTGCCGGCGCGACTGGATATGCACGGCGATCTGGATCTGCTGCCGGCCACGACGGGCGCGACGATCTACCGAATCGTGCAAGAGGCCCTGACCAACTCGGCGAAGCACGCTCCCCGGGCGCCGGTGGGAATTGTCGTCACCGTCGGCGAGAGCTGCGTCGAGGCATGCGTCGACAGCGCCGGCACTCCTGGGCACGGCTCCGGCATGGGCCTGACCAGCATGCGCGAGCGAGCCGAGGCGGTCGGCGGCACCTGCGTCGCCGGCCCCGGCGGCAACGGTTGGTTGGTGCACGCGCTGCTGCCGATCGGCGGACATCGGGTCACAGGTGAGCAATGATGATCCGAGTACTGCTCGTCGACGATCAGGAATTGATTCGCGCTGGGCTACGCGGCATCCTGCGTGAGCGATACGGATTCACCATCGTCGGCGAATGCGGCGACGGCAACAGCGTATTGGCCACGGTTCGCCACACCCAGCCGCAGGTGGTTCTCATGGACGTACGCATGCCACTGGTGGACGGCGTCGCGGCGACCCGGCAACTGCGAGCCGAGCACGAGACCGTACCCGTAATGGCACTGACGACGTTCGACGACGATGCAGCATTGGCTGGCATGCTTCGGGCTGGCGCGCAGGGATTCGTCCTCAAAGGCGTTCCGGCCGAGGACCTTCAGCGCGCCGCGCGCATCGTGGCAAGCGGCGGCGCATGGCTCGACCCAGCGGTCACCGGGCGCGTCCTCGCAACGTATCGAGCAACGCCCGAGGCCCCGACCGTCCAGTCCGACGAAGTAGATACATTGACCGCCCGCGAGCGTGACGTGCTCGGCCTCATCGGACGCGGCCTCACGAACGCGGAGATCGCGATCCAGCTCCGAATCGGTGAGGGCACCGTGAAGACGCACGTCAATCACCTGTTCGCCAAGCTGCAGCTGCGAGATCGCTCGGCCGCGATCGTTTACGCCTACGATCACGATCTCGCCGGGCGCCACGTCACGTAGTCACCTAGGTAGGCCAGAGCGAGACATCGCGAACAACCGCGGACAGGCCGGCCGTGACATCGGATACGAATGCGCTATCTCCCCTCGGGCACCTTGTCCCTGACCGCGTCGTAGCCGACCTTGGTCGGCGCCTCGGTCGGGGCGTAGATCACGCGTATCACGCCGGTCGGAAACGCCTCCGTCGCGACCATCTTCAGGTGGTACGGCGCGTCGCCCTCGTCGAAGAGCCGGCGGCCCTTGCGCGCCGCGACCGGATGCACCAGGAGGCGGAGCTCGTCGACGAGCCCTGCCGCGAGCAGTTGCTGTACCACGGAGATCGAGCCTGGGATGAGGATTCCTTTGATGTCAGGGTCGGCCTTGAGCGCGGTGACGGCGTCGAGCAGGTCGCCGTTGATCAGCTCGGAGTTGCGCCACGAGAATTCGAGCGGCTGGCGCGAGACGACCACCTTGCGCACGTCCCCGAGATGCTTGGCCATCGGTGCGTCGTCCCCACCGGCCGCTTCGCGGTCAGGCCAGGCTCCGGCGAAGCTGTCGTACGTCTCTCGGCCGATGAGCAACACGTCACAGGTGTCGTAGTCCTCGCCGACGGCACGGCCCATGTTCTCGTCGAAGTACGGGAAGTGCCAGTCGGTGTCGATCTCGGCCACACCGTCGGCCGAGATGAACAAAGTGGAGATGACCTTTGCCATCGCGGATCCCTTCGAGTCGCGGGCGTTTACTTCGTAGGCAGGCGCAGCACTCTGACCCCATCTGTTGGCCACGGATGCGTATCCGACAGCGATAACGGCAGCGCTCGACCGCATCTCCGCGCGTCAGCTCGGCCGGCATCAGGGGCGGGTGGCCGCGTCGCGTTCCGAACGTTCACGGTACGCGTCAAACACGGACTCTGACGGCGCTATGGATTCGCGAACACCCGCTGGGAATCACGAGTTGTCGCGTCGCGGGAGGCGCACGCTGATGTCCAGCCCACCGGTAGGCACGGCGGCTGCGTCCACGGTGCCGCCGTGCACAGTGGCGATCGATTTCACGAGGGCGAGGCCGAGCCCGAAGCCGTCATGGCGGGTGCGGTCGTCGAGCCGGGTGAACGGCAGGAACAGGCGTTCGACCATGTCGGCGGGGACCACCGCTCCAGTGTTGACCACCCGTACGACGGAGGTCGCGTCGCGGGCGGTCGTTGAGATCTCGACCGTGCCGCCGGGCGTGTTGTAGCGCTCGGCATTGTCGAGCAGATTCGCGACGAGCCGTTCGAGCAGCACGCGGTCGCCGGTGACCGGGGCTTCGTCAAGTACGGTGATCATCGTGGCACCGTCGGCGGCTCGCCCATCGAGTGCGTCCTCGGCGACCGCGGCCAGATCGAGCTGATCGGTAAGGGCGCGGGCTTGCTCATTACGCGCGAGCACCAGCAATGCATCGATGAGCCGCTCGGCGTCATCGACGCCCTGGCGGACGTCGGCGGCCATCGACGCGAGTTCGTCGCGCGTCGGCTGTGGCTTGGCGAGCACAACATCGATCGCGGTACGCATGACGGTCAGCGGCGTACGCAGCTCATGGCTTGCGTTGGCAATGAACTGCCGCTGGCTGGTAAAGGCGCGGTCGAGT
>DASQPR010000524.1:0-3001 GCA_035643815.1 Micromonosporaceae bacterium
CATTTCCGCCGCCGCGGCCGACCTGGGGTGGCGCCCACACATCGGGCTCGAGGACGGCCTGCGCGGGCTCGTCGCGTGGTGGATGGCACAGAGTGCGGCCGGGGTAACGACGTGATTCCCGTGATGCGGCCGTTCCTGGGCGAGGAGGAGGCGGCCGCGGTCGCCGACGTCGTACGTTCCGGATGGGTCGCACAGGGTCCCCGGGTTGCCGAATTCGAGCGGGCATTCGCGGCGTTCGTCGGCGCCGATCATGCCGTTGCGACGTCGTCCTGCACGACCGCGCTGCACCTCATGCTCCATTTGCTCGCGGTCGGACCGGGCGACGAAGTGGTAGTGCCGTCGTTCTCGTTCATCGCGACCGCCAACGTGGTGCGCTACTGCGGCGCCACACCGGTGTTCGCCGATGTTTCGGTGGAGTCGGGCAACCTCACACCGGAATCCGTGGCCGCCGTGATCTCACCGCGAACGCGCGCGGTGCTCGCCGTGCATCATGGCGGACAACCGGCCGACGTCGGCGCGCTCCGGGCCGTCTGCGGCGACCTGCCGATTCTTGAGGATGCGGCCTGCGCCGTCGGATCCACGGTGCGGGGGAGGTCAGTCGGCGCGGACGCGCTGATGGCCGCGTGGTCCTTCCACCCGCGCAAACTGTTGACGACGGGCGAAGGCGGCATGGTCACCACGAGCGACGCCACGTGGGCCGCGCGCCTGCGCCGGCTACGCGAGCACGGGATGACCGTGTCGGCCGCCGACCGGCACGCGGCCGGACGGGTCGTGCTGGAGGGCTACGCCGAGACCGGGTTCAACTACCGGATGACCGACCTTCAGGCCGCCATGGGGCTCGTCCAGTTGGGCCGCCTGCCCGGCATGGTGGCGCGCCGTCGGGAGATCGTCGACCGGTACTACGCGCTCCTCGCGCAGCTGCCGGTCCGCCCGGTACGCGATCCGGCACATGGTATGAGCAATCATCAGTCGTTCTGGGTTGAGTTGCCGAACGACGCGCCCCCCGTGGTCGACGTGCTCGAAGCGTTGGCGAGTGCTGGCGTCTCGGCGCGTCGCGGGATCATGGCCGCACATGTCGAGCCGGCGTACGAGGGCCACCCACACGTTCCGCTGCCGACGACGGAGCACCTCACCACGCGCACGCTGATTCTGCCGGTGTACCACGAACTGACCTACGTCGAGCAGCGCACCGTGGTCGACGCACTGGCTCAGGCGCTGGCACCCGTACGTTCCGTCGCGCCCGCCCGTTCGTAAGGATTACGCCACCAACATTCCGCTCGTCCACCTATCGGCCGACCTCGCGCTGGACACAATGCGGCCGCTGCTACCGGCCGCTCGCGTCTCCCCGGCGCAGACGTGTGCTGAGACCGCGTCCGAGTTCGATCGCGCGAAAGCCGGCGAACCATCCGCTCGCGCTGAGCACGGCGCCAGCCCGTCGGCCGGACGGCTGCCGTCGGTTCGCGACGTCCGCGCAGATCGTCGCCACCCGGTCCGCCGCGGCCTCGTTGCTGAACACCGACAGTGCGGTAGCGCGCCCGAACGCACCGAGTTCCGGCCAGCGCCGCCGATCGTTGGCCAGCTGGGTAAGGATCATCGCGAGCCGAGGCGCACCATCGCTGCCGTTGCCGATTCCGTAGAAGTTCTGACGCAGGTACGTGGGCAGAGTCGCTGGAGTCAGCGTCTCCCAATAACCCCTTTCGCCCTGCACCACCACGGGCTTACCGAAGGCCATGCCCTTCTGCGCCGACGTTCCCATGCCCAGCACGATGTCGGCGGCCGCGTACGCATCATGCGGGTCGAGCAGTTGCCCGGTCAGCGTGACGGCCTCGCGACCCACACGAGCGTTCGTCTCGTCGGCCGCGGCCTGCAGCTCCGCGCGGCAGGGACCATCGCCCACGGTCAGCAGCCTCAGGTTGATGGCCGCGTCCACCAGGCCAACGGCCGCAATCGCGGCGAGCAGGCCCTCGCGCTTGAGATCGCGGGCGAGCCGGCTCACGACAACTGCGATCAGTTGGTCGTCGGCGAATCCGAAGCGGCGCCGAGCCACCCCGTTGTCGGCGACCGGTGAGTTGACCGCAGTGTCCACCGGACAGACGACAACGTGCACCTCACGGCGGCCACGCCGCCGCTCCGTGTCGGCCTGATCCGTATAGCCAACGATCATTGGCAGGTTGCGTGGTACGAACCGTGGCACGTCGACCGCGTAAATGGTCGACAGCACCGGCACTCCCAGGCGTAGATGCGGGCCGAGCGCCGCCTCGAGTGTCGGCGACCATTCGTAGGCGTGAATGAGATCGATTTTGCGCTCGCGGGCGAGTGCCGTCAGCGCACGTACGCCCGTCGCAGTGGGCGGGTGGCGGCGGCGGGCCGGGCCGGCCGGGACGAACTCAAGACCAAGATTGAGAATGCGGTCGCGGAGTTCGCCATCGGGTGCGTACACGATGACCTCGTGACCCTGCTGAGACAGGCGTGAGCCCATCTCGATCGCGTTGATCTGGCTGCCCCCGATCGCCAGCCGAAACAGATTGATCAGGATCCGCACCCATACTCCAGCCGGTCGATATCGGGCTTACCTTGCGGCGACCTTACTCGCCGTTGCGAGGCCGGCGCGGGCACGCGGGTCGCGTCTTCCGGTACGAAAATGCGCGGCTGATAATGTAGCGCGGCCCAGCGCGCCGGCACGCGCGAAGGTGATGACGAGCAAGGAGGAGCACAGATGGCTGGTGTGGTCACGCCGCCGGGGCCGGTGCGTGTGGTTCGGGTCGACGTCGACCAACCGATACCCGACATCTCAGCCGAACGCGCCGGGGGCGGCGAATATGACGGCGCGTTCGTCATTGTCGAGCGCTCCGCACGTCCACTCGGGAATTTTGAGGTTGATCTCGACAGCAGCGGGATCTCGGCCGGCAAGCTCAAAGAGCTGATTGAGCTGCACGTGAGCGACGCCTGGTCCGGGCCGGGCTCGGAACCGCCGACAGTCGATGAATCTCAGCTCCCGTTC
>DASQPR010000525.1:0-4053 GCA_035643815.1 Micromonosporaceae bacterium
GATGTCCCGCCGGCCGCACGAGCGCTGGTCGAGCGCTGCCTCGCGAAGCCTCCGGGCGCGCGCTTTCCGAGCGCCGCCGCGCTCGCGTCCGCTGCTCGGGCCGCCGGAGCCGGGCCCGCCCTCGCGACGCAGCCGATCCACCACGCCCCACCGACTCAGCCGGTCTCGCCCGGGCCGACGGCCACGGCCGCCCGTCCGATGTCACGTACGCAGATCATGGCGCCGCAGCCGGGTACGCAGCAGCAGCCGTACCCGCAATATCGTCCGGTCCCGCAACCGCGAGGTGCCGCTCCGCAGCGCAACCGCGCGGCGGTGATCGTTCTCGCCATCGTCCTCGGGCTGCTGGTAATGCTGGTGTCGGCGTTGATCGCGTCGGCGGTGAAACGACATCACTACGCCAACCGCTCGATGCCCGCCGTCGCGACCGCGATCGCCGTCACATCACCCCGCGTGCCGCCGGGTGCGGGCGGGTCTGGCGCCCACCGGACGGCTACTGTTAGGTCGAAGATTTCTGACGATCATGCGATGACCGAGGGACTGACCAGATGAACGCGGGCCGCGTGCTCGGGGCCAGGTACGAGGTCGGCGAAGTGCTCGGATACGGCGGCATGGCCGAGGTGCACCACGGCCTCGACACCCGGCTCGGGCGCGAAGTGGCGATCAAGATGCTGCGCGCCGACCTGGCCCGCGACGCCACGTTCCAGATGCGTTTCAGCCGCGAGGCGCAGAACGCGGCCGCGCTGAACCACCCGGCGATCGTCGCCGTCTATGACACCGGTGAAGAGCGCGGGACACTCGGCGAGGCGCTGCCCTACATCGTCATGGAATTCGTCAACGGCCGGACGCTCAAGGAGGTTCTGACCGCCGAGGGTCCGCTGCAGCCACGGCGCGCGTTGGAGATCAGCGCCGACATCTGCGCGGCGCTCGAGTTCAGCCACCGACACGGGATCATCCACCGGGACATCAAGCCGGGCAACGTCATGCTGACCCGCACCGGCCAGGTCAAGGTCATGGACTTCGGCATCGCCCGCGCGTTGGCCAGCGGCGCGAGCACCATGACACAGACCAGCGCGGTGATCGGGACGGCGCAGTATCTGTCGCCGGAGCAGGCGCGTGGTGAACAGGTAGATGCCCGGTCCGACGTGTACGCCACCGGCTGCGTCGTCTATGAGTTGCTCACCGGCCGACCCCCGTTCGTCGGCGACAACCCGGTCAGCGTCGCCTACCAGCACGTCCGGGAAGATGCGAAGCCGCCGTCGACGGTGAACCGGGACGTGACGCCGGACGTCGACGCGATCGTGTTGAAGGCGCTGGCGAAGAATCCTCTCAACCGATATCAGAGCGCGGCCGAGATGCGGGCCGACCTGTTGCGGGCGGCCGCCGGCCGGCCGGTGATGGCCACGCCGATCATGCGCGACGCGCCGACCGCGATCGTGAACACGCCGCCGCGCGTCGGGCCGTACGGCTCCCGCCCGACGACGCCGGCCCGCGTCGGGAACCAGCAGCGTCGCCGGACGTCGACGTGGGTGATGGTGACGCTGACCGTGCTCGGTCTGGCGGCGCTCATCGCCCTTGGTACGGGGCTCTATCTCACCAACCGGACCCAGAGCACGACGGTGCCCAACCTGGTCGGGCGCAACGTCACCGACGCTGCCGCGCTGCTGCACCAGAAGCAGCTCACCCTCGGCACCCAGACCCAGGTGCACAACACCACGTGCACACTCGGCAATGTGATTTCCACCGATCCCGCCTCCGGGCGAGCGGTGCCCGAGAACAGCACGGTCGACCTGTCGTTCTGCGCTGGACCTGGCTCGGTACAGGGCGGCGTACCGGTGGTGACCGGGCTGTCCGAAGACCAGGCCGTAAGCCAGCTCAAGAGTGTCGGTCTGGTCGCTGTGGTCCAGCAAGTCGACAGCACCGCGGCCGAGGGCAGGGTGGTCGGCGTCAAGCCGGATGAACACTCACCGGTGAACGTCGGCGACAAGGTCCAGTTGCAGGTGTCCAAGGGCAATCAGGCGAAGCTCAAAAACCTCGTCGGCATGACCCAGGCATCGGCCGAGAGTCAGCTCAAGGACCTGGGCTTCACCGATGTGCAGGTCGTGCCGAACACCGTCGCCGACCCGAGCAAGGATGGCATCGTCACCGGCCAGGCCCAGACAGCCGGCAAGACATACTTCAAGAACACGAAGATCATCATCTACGTCGGTCAGGCACCGACCACGCCGCCGTCAACTCCGCCGTCCTCGCCCTCGCCGAGCCCCTCGAACTGACGCCAGGTCCGCACACGCACGGTCCGTGCACGGCGAGAGCCGCACCCGCGTGCCGCGAGGCCCACGCACGGCGAGGTCCGCGTACGCGTCACGGTGTCGATCCGGTGTGAGCTGGTACGGACAACCGGACGCGACGTGTCAGGCGGCGAATGCCCCGAGCCGCCGCGCCTCGACCTCGGCGGCGAGGGCCGGGGCGCGATCCGCGGCCTCGGCGAATCCGTAGGCGGCGAGCCAGTTCGCGAGCATCACGTGACCGCCCTGGGTCAACACCGACTCCGGATGGAACTGAACGCCTTCGATCGGCAACGTACGGTGTCGCATCGCCATCACGACGCCGGACTCGGTGCGGCCGGTGACTTCGATCTCGGACGGTAATGTCGACTCGACGACCGCGAGCGAGTGATAGCGCGTGGCGATGAACGGATCGGGCTGACCGGCCAGCACGCCGAGGCCGGTGTGGTGGACCTGCGACACCTTCCCGTGCAGTAGCTCGGGCGCGCGCTGGACGGTCGCTCCGTACGCCGCGCCGAACGCCTGATGGCCGAGGCAAACACCGAAGATCGGCAGGTCGACGGCGCACCGGCGGATCACGTCGAGACAGATTCCGGCGCGCTGCGGCGTGCCCGGGCCGGGGGAGAGCAGGATCGCATGCGCGCCGATGCCCGGGATGTCGTCGACCGAGATCTCATCGTTGCGGCGTACGACGCTGTCGGCGCCCAGTTGACCGAGGTATTGGACCAGGTTGTAGACGAACGAGTCGTAGTTGTCGATCACTAGCACGCGCATGTGTCGCTCCTGGTCGTCGCCGTCATGAGGGCAGGCTCGTCGCCGTCGGAAGCGGTGACCGATTCGGCGCCGACGGGCCGGCCGGCAACGTCGGGCGTTGGGTCGGCGTCGGCACGACGGTGGCGTAGTCGGTCGGGCTTCCGTTGGGCGGGGTCACCTGGACGTTGTTGAACGGTAGCAGCGCGTCCGCGGCCGGGAAAATGACGAACCACAGCAACGCGACGACACCGACGAGCAGCGCGGCGGCGCCGGCGAGCTTGCCCGGCCCCCGGAACGGCAGCCGATCCCAGATAAAGCGATACACGTCAGCTCCCCAACGCGACGGGTGGGCCGTCCTCGTACGGCATTGTCGCCACCAGTTCGGCGTGCACGACCATCCGTTGGTAGTCGTTCCACTTCGGGTTGCAGGTCGTGAGTGTCAACGTCGCGACCGTCGGCGCGACTCCGATCCGATCCGGTGTCGGTGCGACGACCTCGATCGAGTGGGGTGTGACGACCTCGGTGACGGTGACGCGGTAGACGTACCAGTTGTCCTGGGTCTGTATCACGACCTGATCGCCCGGCCGCACGTCCTGCAGGTTCCAGAACAGGGACGGGACCCGGTGCCCGGCGACGCTGAAGTTGCCGATCTGGCCGGGCATCGCGGTGCCGGGGTAGTGGCCCGGGGCGTAGCGGATGTCCCCGACGTCGACACCCTCTACGACGACCCAGTGCAGCTTCATGACGGGGATATACAGGCGGGCGATCGGCGTGCCGGGTTCGATGCTCGCGTCGCTCCGCGTCGCCGCGCCCGGCACCGGCTGCGTCCACACCTTGTCGAGCCGGTCCGCCAGCACGTTCTGGTGCGACTCGATGGCGGACGCCTTGCCGTAGACCTCGTACGCCGCGAACAGCAGGACGACGAGCCCGAACGTGATCAGGATTTCGCCGCCGACGCGCATGATCCGGCGGCCACGCACCACGTTCGACATGTCCCGTGGGTGCCGCCGGCCGCCGC
>DASQPR010000526.1:0-7680 GCA_035643815.1 Micromonosporaceae bacterium
CGGCTGGAGGAACGTCACGCCCTTCGCGGTCAGTTCCTCGTACGTCTTGTGGCAGTCGTCGACCTTCAGTCCAAGGCCGCCCATCTGTCCCTTTTCGAGCTGCTCGCGGACCTGAGCGGCAAATTCCGGGTCGAGTGGCGGACCGGGCAGCATGAGAGTGACCTGGAGTTCCGGCTGGTTCGGATGGTTGATGCTGACCCAGCGGAAGTCCTCGCCCATGGTCGCATCGGTGTTCGGCACGAAGCCGAGCGTGTTCACATAGAAGTCGCGAGCCTCGTCTTGATCGAGGCAGTAGACCGTGACGAGCGAAACGTTGGTAATCATGGCTGTCACGGTAGGCGAGTGCGGCCGGCCGCGGCTTCTTTCAGATTGCTCATTCGTGCTCGTCCGTCCCGGCGCGTCGGCCGGTCGTGCCGTCGTGATCCCATACGCCCCGCATGAACAGGTAGCAGCCGGGCACGTGCGGTCCGCCGCGGGCGGCCCAACGGTCGCGATATGCCGTCGGCGTCTCACCGACCAGCTTCGTGAACCGCGTCGAAAATGACCCGAGGCTCGAGAACCCGACCAGCATGCAGACCTCGGTCACGGTCAGGTTCGCGGCCCGCAGCAGGTCCTGTGCGCGTTCGATACGGCGCCGGGTCAGGTAGCGCATCGGCGTCTCGCCGTACGTCGCCTCGAACCGCCGGGCGAAGTGATACTTCGAGACGCCGGCGACCCGGGCCAGCTGATCGAGGTCGAGTTCGCCCGGATACTCGCGGTCCATGTGGTCGCGCGCCCGGCGCAGGTGGGCGAGCAACCCGACCGGCGCCGTACCGGAAAGGGCCCGAGTCATTGCCCGACGATACGCCCGCGCGGCGCGACGGACGGCGACCGGGCGACCGCATGGCGCCGTGACCGTGCGCGAACCAACCGGACGTCGTAGGTTTTAGACGCCATGGCAACCTGGGATGACGTACGGGCGATCGCGCTCGGCCTGCCGGAGACGTTCGAGCGGCAAGGCCGCGACGGGCTGCGCGACTGGCGCGTAAAAGACAAGGGCTTCGTGTGGGAGCGGCCGCTGCGCCGGAGCGACCTGGCCGCCCTCGGCGCTTCGGCGCCGGACGGACCTATCCTCGGCGCGCGCGTGCCGGATGTCGGCTCGAAGGAGGCGCTGATCGCCGACGACCCGGACGTCTACTTCACGACGCCGCATTTCGATGGGTACCCGGCGATCCTCGTGCGGCTCGACCGAATCGGGCTGCTCGAGCTCGAAGAACTGATCATCGAAGCGTGGATCAAACAGGCACCTAAACGCGTCTCGAAGGCGTACCTCGAAATGCATGGATGAGGCGCAGGCGTGGCACGCGGGCCCAGCCCGCCGCGCTAGGCCGGCCGCGAGTGTTTGGCCATCGCTGCGTTCATCGCCGGGCATTGCCCGGATGACCGCTCGCAACCGGTGAGATCGCAGTGCCGGCAGATCCACGCCCCGCCGTCCTTGCGGTCGACCACGGCGGCCATCACCTGACCGAGGAGATGATCGAGCGTCTGGCGCTCCGCCGCGGTCAGCGTCGCAAGACTCTCGCGCAGATAGGTCATGCGCGCCGCCGCGCCGGCATCGGCCGCCCGCCGCCCGGCGTCGGTCAACATCACGGAGCGGGTACGGCCATCCGAACCCGGCCCCCGCGTCACCAGCCCGGCCTCGGCGAGGCGGTCGATCAGCCGCACGGCACCGGACGGGGTGAGCCCGAGGACGCGCCGGATTTGGTCGAGTGTCGGTCGGTCCAGGAATTCGTGCAGCGCGGACAGGGCCGCGGCCGCGGTGACCGACTGCCCGGTTGCCGCGACCACGGCCTGTGCGGCCTGGTCGGCAACGGCGAGTGCAACGGCGCCGAGCACGTTCGCCTGGTGTGCGCTTGGCTCGTTGCCCGATGAGTCAGCCAAGTGCGTACGTGATCTCGAGCGGCATGAACGGGTAGTCGTCATGGGTCGAAGCGCTCGTGGCCGTGCCGGTGATTCCGGCGAATGCGCCGGTGCCGGATCCGGGCACGATCTCCATCTCGCCCTGGGCGGTGGTGCCGTCGAATGACCCGTCGCCGCGCAATACGAAGTCGCCGGACTTGCCGTCGAGTGAGCCGGACAGCTGCATCACGCTGACGTAGTCGGCCGTGCCGTCGGTGCGGTAGAACATGATCGACTCGAACGAGCCGGCTTCGATGCCGTCGCCCGTTCCGGCCAGCGTGACGTCGGCCTTCGTGAACTTGCGGCCGTCGTCGAGCTCCCGATAGGGCTGTTCGTCCCAAGACTTGATCTCGAGTTTCGTCGTCAGTCTCGTCATCTCGCCAACATATGTGTGACGCAGTCACATGTCAACAGCGCCGACTGGAGCCGGCGATTATGTTGACAGAGCCAATCAGGCGGGTTTTGCGGCCTCATCCGGCCCGCGTTTCGGAAACCAGGGGATCACGGCCGACGTCGTGTCCTGATAGTCCGCATATTCCGGGTAACGCGACCGCGAGATGCTCTCGGTGAAGCGGGTCGAACCGACGAAGAGCAAAGTCAGCAGGACGGCCCCGGCGACCGTCCACTGTGCCACCGAACCAGCGGCGATCGCGCCGAATGCGAAGATCACCCACCATTGCGCTTGCTCGAAAAAGAAGTTCGGATGACGGGAGTATTGGAACAGCCCGGTCTGTACGAAACGCGGGCGAGGATCCCGGCCCGCCGCGATTTCGTCGCGCTTCCACACCTGGAACGTCCATTGCTCCTGGTCGGCAACGGTCTCACCGAACAGGCAGGCAAGGAACACCGCGGTGGCAACGATATCGAGCACGCCAATGTTGCCGGGATGCCGCAGCGCCGTGTATGCCGGCAGCGCGATAAGCAGTAGCAGGAGATTCTGGTAAATCGTGATGAAGAACAGGTTGAACAGCTGGAACTGCCACCGTGGCATCCGCCCGCGGAGTATCGCCCAGCGGTAGTCCTCGCCGCCCGGCGCGTAACCGCCTTTCCGCGCGAAGTTGAACGTCAGCCGAGCGCCCCACAACGCGACGAGACCGAGCATCACGTCCAGGCGTACGTCAACAAAACCGGCCTTGGCCGCAAAGATCGCAACGTACGCGATCGGAATGATCGACCAAATCCGATCCACCCATGAGTGTTCGTGTGTCGCGAGCGATGTCACCCACACGACCAGGCAGACGCCGGCCAGGACCCATACGCACAGCACAAGGGCGCTCATGAGCGCACTCTAGCGGCGCTGCGTGCCAGTCAGCGATCCGCATTTCTGGTGCCGCCGCCCACACCGGACGTACTTCGTCATGGTCGGAGCGATTTCGTCCCAGGCCTAGAGCCGCCTATCATTGTTTGCCTTGAGGCACGGGTTTGACGGGGTCGACCGAGCTGGAAGGAGCCGCGGTGTCCGACGTGCCCACGATCGGCCAAGTCCTGCGGCGCGCCAAACCCGACCAGGTAGCGGACGTCGCGGAGCGGTACGTGACGGAACACTTCGCGGCGCGGCGCGCAGAGGTACTGCTGGCCGACTATCGCGTCTACGGTCTGTGGCCGGTGTTGCGATCGGCGCACTCCGCGGCCGGCTCGCTGCACGAACGTACGACTGCCGGCCGGGCCTTCGCCAGCCAGCGCACCGTGCTCGAGGCGATCGACGAGGCGAACGGGACCCGGATACTCCTCCCGCTGACGATCTGGTCCGACCGTCTCGGAGTGCTTGTCGTCGAGATGGCCGAGGGCGCCGACGAATACCAGCTCGATGCACTGCGTACGGTGGCCGACGAACTGGCATTGGCGTTGGCCGTCGCCGATCGCAGCACCGACCGATACCGACTCGCCCGCCGACGCCAGCGGCTGACCATGGCCGCGGAAATGCAGTGGGACCTGCTGCCGGGACGGGCCCTCGGCGGCCACAACTTCCTATTGGCCGGTCAGCTCGAGCCGGCGTATTCGGTTTCCGGCGACCACTTCGACTGGTCGCTCGACGGCAATCGCCTCACGGTGACGATCCTCAACGGGGACGGCAGCGGCATCGACGCCACCATGCTGACCGTCCTCGCGGTCACCGCGATGCGTAATGCGCGGCGGTCCGGCGGCAACCTCGTCGAGCAGGCCGAACTCGCCTCCGACACGGTGTACGGGGTGCATGGCGGTGAGCACAGTGTGGCGACGCTCCTGCTGGAGCTCGACCTGAATACGGGTCACATGACAGCGATTGATGCCGGCTCGCCGCAGGCGTTCCGTATGCGCGGCGGGCAGACAACGCCCGTCAAGCTCGACCATCAGCTGCCGCTCGGCATGTTCGCCGACACGCGCTACGAAGTGCAGGCGTTCGACCTCGACCCGCGCGAGCGTCTCTTCGTCGTCAGTGACGGCGTCCACGCGGCGGCGCCGGGCGGACGCGAGGCGTTCGGTAACCGTGGGCTGCTCTCGGCGTTGCGGGGCACGCGTCTCCAGCCCGCGACCGAGGCGGTTGGTAGCGTCATGCGGGGACTGCACGAATACCACGTGGACGAGGATCTGGCCGACGACGCGGTGATCGTGTGCCTCGACTGGCAGGGAGCGACGTAGGCCGTCGCGTCGCGACATGCAGGAAATGGTCGCGACGCGACACGCGTGAAGGGACGACGCATGCAGCGGTCCGGCAACGCAGCGGAGTCGATCGAGGCCGCCGCCGACTCGCTGGCCGCCGTCTTGGACCCGGCCCGCGGCGACCACGCATTACGCGTCTCGCCGACACAACTGCGCGTCCTGACGTGGCTGCGGTCGCATCCGCAGACGAACGTGAACGGCCTGGCCGAGTCGCTCGGCGTCGGCCCGTCGTCGGCAAGCCGGCTGTGTGATCGGCTCGAAGCACTCGGCCTGCTGCGCCGGGTGGCCGACCCGCGCGACCGTCGCGAGGTGCAGGTGCAGGTGACGTCGGAGGCCGACCAGCTGTTGACGCAGATCAGCCAGAACCGGCAGCGAGCGCTCGAAGAAGTGTTGGCTCGCATGCCGGAGGTCGCGCGGCAGGAGTTGGCGCGATCACTGATCGCATTTCAAACCGCGGCCGATGCGCTCAGTCGCGCCGCGATCGAGCGAGCGGGCGACGAGGAGCGGCGCAGCGCATAGGCACGGCCCCGAGGGGCTGCCTCGTTATCCTCCCGCCGGTGCTAGCTGTCCTCCGCGATGGGTCCGTCGCTCGAACGACGATCTTTGCTATGCTGCAAGTAATCTGAGCATCGCGCTGCCACGGTCATTGCCTGCCCCCGGAGGAGTCCACCGATGCCGCTGCTCATCACTCCGCACGTCGATGGGGCGACGATCAGGCTCGGATTGACCGGCGACATCGATCTGGAGACCGAACCGGCCTTGTGGGACGCCGTCGAAAAGGCGGTGCTGGCCGACGGCATCGCACTGGTCGTGATCGATCTCGCGGAAACGACGTTCATGGACTGTTTCGGGTTGAGCGCACTGATCCGTGGCGCGCGGCTTGCCGCTGACAACGGCCGTCAGTTCCGGGCCGTCAATGCGGCCGGCGTCGCGCTGATCGTCTTGCAGATCACCGGCGTGGCCGCCGTCTTGTTGGACTGATCGACGGTGACCCGATCAATAGCCACCCACATCGGCCCTTCGCGGTGCGGCTCGGTAGCGGCGCGGCTCGGTTGCGGCGCGGCTCGGTTGCGGGCCGGGCGGGTCGATTGCGGGCGCGCCGCCGCCGTGCCGACGCGAAGCGAGTGCAATGGCGCGATGATGGGACGGCAATGATCGCGACGAGCGGAGTTTTCCATGCACGAGCGTGATGTGTTGATCGACGGGTTCGAGCGCCTACCGGATTTGGTGCGGTCGGTGGCTAACGGGCTGACCCCGGAACTGTTGCGTTGGACGCCCGCACCCGATGCGAACAGCATCGGCTGGATCGTCTGGCATTTGGCCCGCATCCAGGATGACCACGTCGCTGAGGTGCTGGGCGACGAACAGGAATGGTCCACGGGCGGATGGGCGCCTCGATTCGGACTTCCCGCCGGCACCATGGACACCGGGTACGGTCATGTTGCCGCTGACGTGGCCCGCGTACAGCCGTCCGGGCCAGACGTGCTCGTCGCCTACTACGACGCCGTCGCGCGGCAGACCCGTCGCCTGCTCGACGCGCTGACCGCCGACGCTCTCGACCGGATCGTCGACGAGCGCTGGGATCCGCCGGTCACCTTGGGCGTACGACTGGTCAGCGTGCTCGCCGACGATCTGCAGCACGTCGGCCAGGCCGCGTACGTGCGCGGTCTGTTGCCGGGCTGAGCCGCCCGCTCTCCAGCGGCCGGCCCTCAGGCCGCGCCCGACATGGATCGACCGGTCTCGACGACGGTTTTCAGTCCGGACAGGATGAACATCCAGCCGGCACCGCCCACGCTCGCCGCGGTCTTCGGTGCGCCGTCGAGCTTGTCGTGCGTCAGGGTCAGCTTGCACACGCCGCTACCGACCGGCTCGATCTCCCATGTCACCCGGCTGGCTGTTTCGTCGGCCAGGTCAGGGTCGTAGAGCGAGCGCCATTCGTGGACGAGCCGGCGCGGTGGGTCGAATTCGAGCATGTGGCTTCGTCAGTCATGGTTGTTCTTGCTTTCCAACCGGCGTTTCAGGTCGACCAGGGCCGATGCCGGTCCGGCCGTGTACTTGTCGATCCAGCGGTTGTGGATCAGGCGGATCGGGACGGGATTGAGGAAGTGCAGCTTCTCGCGCCCGGACCGCCGCGTGACGACGAGCCCCGCCTGCTCCAGCAGGCGCAGATGTTTGGCGACCCCAAAGCGCGTCATGTCCACATCGGATTCGAGCTCGGTGAGCGTTCGGCCGTCGCGCTCGAAGAGCCGGTCCAACAACCGGCGGCGGGTGGGATCGGCCAGCGCCTTGAAGACAAGGTCGTCGTCCACCACTCGAGCATAGGTGAGCATTTGGTCACATGTCTAGACTGCGGCATTGATAACGGAGGGACCGGTGCCAAGTCCACGTCGGTCCGCCAGGATCGGAGGTACGCAGAACGGGGGAGCAGGCATGGTGCAGGCAGTGATCTTCGACCTCGACGGCGTACTCATCGACTCCGAACCCGTGTGGGAACGGGTCCGGCGCGCGTACGTCGACGAGTGCGGCGGTCAATGGTTGCCGGACAGCCAGCGGCGGCTGATGGGCATGAGTACGGCGGAATGGTCGACCTACCTTGCCGACGAGCTTCATGTCGGCCGGTCGGCGACCACTGTTGCTCGGGAGGTGATCGACCGGATGACGCGGGCGTACGCGGCGGACTTGCCATTGCTTCCGGGCGCCGTCGAGACCGTACGGCGGCTCGCCGATCGTTGGCCGCTCGGGTTGGCCAGTTCGTCGCCCAGCACACTTATCGACGAGGTTCTCCGGGACGCGGGGCTGACCGATGCGTTCCGTGCGACCCGGTCGACCGAGGAGGAACGACACGGCAAGCCGGCACCCGACGTGTATCGAAGCGTTGCGATCGCGCTGGGTGTTGACCCTCATCGTTGTGTGGCGGTCGAGGACTCGAGCAACGGCCTTCGGTCCGCCGCGGCGGCCGGAATGACCGTCGTGGCGGTGCCGCGATCGGCTTATCCGCCCGATCCGGACGCTTTGGGGCTTGCGGCGGCGACGCTGGCCAGCCTCGCCGAATTGCCGGCCGCGCTCAGCGGCATGGCGGACACCTCGGATTAGGCACGGACA
>DASQPR010000527.1:0-2635 GCA_035643815.1 Micromonosporaceae bacterium
GAAACAGTGAGTCGCCGGACTTGGCCCCGCCGGGCGACGGTACGGTCGACGTCGCCGTGGCCGAGGGGCCGGTTGCGGCGTTGCCGGCGGGCGGTGGGCCGACCAATCCGGGCGTCTGAGTGACGGAGGGACGCGGCGGTCCGGCCGGTTGACCGGTCGTGGTGCACGCGCCCGCGCCGACGACAGCGGCCGCCAGCGCAGCTGCCACCGCAGTGGCGAGCGGTCGCCGCATCGGATCCCCCCGTCCGTATCCGTCGCGGCTAGCGGCGGTAGACCTTGACGCTGCCGACGACGGTATCGACATGCAGCCGCAGCAAGGGTGCGCCAGGGACGGCGGCGCTGTCGGCGACGGTACGGCTGCCGAGCACCGTGGCGCCGTCCACATCGACCGCGATTCCCGACGGAATCCAGACCTTCACGCTGCCGAGCGTGGCCCGCACGTGCAGGTCGACGACGGCGGCGGCGATCTCCGCATGGCGAAGATCCAGCTTGACGCTGCCAACGACCGTACCGATCTCCATGTCGCGATCGAGTCGCCAGTGCCCACCGCGCTTGACCGAACCGATGGGTGTGATCTGCGAGATCCGCGGTCCGGATGACGGCACGGGTACGTTCGCGGTCCGCGACAGAGGTGCCGACGGGTGCGCCGGCAGGTCGGTCATCAGGATGTCAAGATCGCCCTGCGTCCGCGCCGCCAACGCCGCACTGACCCGCTCGCTGAACTCCTCCAGCGTGAGCCGGCCCTCGCTCGTCGCGTCGTTCAGGCGCCGCACAATCGTTTCCCGCTCGGCGTCGGAGACACGCACCTGCGGCAGGTTTGCGGGCGTACCAGAGGTCTCGGCGGTCATAGGTTGCGAGAATAGTCGCCTACTGCATGGCCCGGCCGATTTGCGGCGCGTGCCGCGAGAGTCGGAGCCTCCGGTACTATCGCGGCCGTGATCAACCGGGTCGACCTCGTCATCTTCGACTGTGACGGCGTTCTGGTCGACAGCGAGCCGATAGCGCTGCGCATCAATCAGGAGATGCTCGCCAACATCGGCTGGCATCTGGGCACCGACGAGATCGTCAATCAGTTCGTGGGCAAGTCGATCACCGCGAACCGCGAGACGGTCGAGGCATATCTCGGCGGTCCGTTGCCCGAGGGCTGGCTGGACGAATTCGCCTCCCGGATCCGGGCGGCGCACGCCGCGGAACTCGAACGAGTGGACGGAGTCACCGAGGCTCTCGCCGGCATCGACTCCCTCGGCATCCCCACGTGCGTGGCATCCAGCGGCACGCACGCGAAGATCGAGCACAGCCTGCGGCTCGTCGGTCTGTATGAGCGCTTCGCTGGCCGGATCTTCAGCGCGACCGATGTCGCCGCGGGCAAACCTGCGCCAGATCTGTTCCTGCACGCCGCGGCCACGCTCGGCGCGGACCCGGCGGCATGTGTGGTCGTCGAAGACAGCCGGTACGGCGTGCTGGCGGCGCGCGCCGCCGGCATGCGCGCGATCGGGTACGCCGGCGGGGTTACCCCGGCCGAGTGGCTCTCGGGACCGCACACCACCGTCGTCGACGACCTTCGAGTCGTGCCCTCGTATCTGACGTCTTCTTAGACCCGTTCCGTGGATCGTCGTCCGGGTCTCTGGGTTTCCACGCAGGATGTCACATCCTGTACGGCATCCTAGGACGCTAGTACGTAGCCGTCAGCCAGCGCCGCGAGCGTATGCCGCCGTGCGAAATCTGGTCGCCGCGCCGAGCCGAGTCCTATCGCGTCCGCGCCGCCCACGGCGCCGAGCGGATCGCTCGCAACGCCTGCCGGCGCGCGTCGCCGGTCAGGTTGTCCACATAGAGCCGGCCATACAGGTGGTCGGTTTCGTGTTGAAGAGCCCGAGCGAGAAAACCCGTCGCCTCGATGGTGATCGGCTCGCCGTGCTCGTTCTGTCCGCGCGCGGTCACCTGCTCGGCTCGTGGGGTCGGGAAGTACAGGCCCGGCAATGACAAGCACCCCTCTTCGCCACCCTGCCGCTCCTCCCCCACGACCAACGACGGGTTGACGATATGACCGACCTGGCCACCGGCGTTGTACGCGAACACCCGCGCGCTGATCCCGATCTGCGGAGCAGCCACGCCGGCCCGACCCGGAGCGCCGAACAACGTGTCCATCAGGTCCGAGACCAACGTGCGAAGTTCCGCATCGAAGGCGGTGACCGGATCGCACTCGGTACGCAGGATCGGATCACCGAGTATCCGGATCGGTCGCACCGTCATGCCACAACGTTAAGCGATCACCTCACCGCGCGATGTCCGCTGCGTACGGCGTCAACGGTCCGGACGGACGCGACACCGCCTTTGGGGATGAAACGACGGCTGCATCAAATGGGCACGAGCATCGCTCGCCGGTGACGTCGCTATCGCAGCGGTGATCAGAGCATCGCCTGGACGACGGCGGCACCGCGGGAGTGACAGCACTTCTGGCGGTGCCGTACAGCGCCTAAACTGTCCCGGTCCTACCCCGGTCGGCGGCGCGGATCCACGACGCCGTGCGGTCTCTCGCGTCACCATCCGCTCGGAGGCGCCACCATGGCCAACGGCCTGTCCGGTCGGGTCCGCTCGCACCGGCTCGGTGGACCGCCGCAGCGCCGCCCGTGGCGGG
>DASQPR010000528.1:0-3921 GCA_035643815.1 Micromonosporaceae bacterium
CGCGCTGCTCAACGGCGTACGGCGGGATCCGCCGGTGGACGGCGCACCGCGCCCGACGCGCGGCACGCTCGCGCTCGCCGCGCTCCGTCCGTCCGCCGCCGGTCCGGTCCCCGGGATCGCGGACTCGGCGGCGCTCAGCCGATACGACAGCTTCCATCTGATCCGCGCCGACATCGACGGCATCGACATCTGGTCGTGGGATGGCGCCGAGCTGTCGCACGAGCCGATGCCGCGCGGCGACCACATCGTCGTCAATCTCGGTCCCGACCGGCTGGACGATCCCTTGGTGCCCCACTTCCGCCCGCTCTTCGCGACGCTGCCCGACGTCGACCCGTCGCCCGGCCTCGCGCCGGCCGATGCGTGGCGGGGCTGGATCGACCTCTTGCGTGGCGACGGGCTGGCGCCGGATGACGTACGAGGGCTTATCATCGACCACCCAATCGCGGACGCAGCCGGTGTAACTCATCACTACGGCTCGACGTCCGCGACCCTCGTCGCGCTCGCCGCCGACGGCCGCGTGCGCTATGACTTCACCGCCACACCCGCGACACCCGACTGGTACGAGGTCGACATCGGCCGGTGAAGTCCGGGGCGCCGGACGTAGCCGCACGCCGGGGAGCGGGCGGGTCGTCAGAGCCGGCTCAGGGCGTCCTCGATGGCGCGATGGAACGTCGGGTACGCGTAGATCATGGAACGCAGGGTGGCGATCGGGACGGCCGCCTTCACCGCAACCACGAGCGCGCTCAGCACCTCACCGCCGGCCGGGCCGGCCGACGTGGCGCCGACGAGCACCCCGCGATCGGCGTCCGCGACGAGCTTGATGAAGCCGTCGTTGCCGGCCTTGTGGATCCAGCCTCGCGAGCTAGACGGGATCGGGGCGATGGCCGTCCGCACGCGTACGCCCGCGTCTCGTGCCTGCGTCTCGGACAGGCCCACCGAGCCGATCTCCGGGTCGGTGAACGTCACGCGCGGGATGGCCCGGTAGTCGGCCGGTGGGCCGTCCTGGCCGAGGATGTCGCGGACCGCGATGCCCGCCTGATACATCGCCATGTGCGTGAAGGCGCCATGCCCGGTGATGTCGCCGATCGCCCAGAGTTTGTCGCCCGCCCGCATCCGCTCGTCCACGTCGATGTTCGGCGCGTTCGCCTCGAGACCGGCCGCGTTCAGACCCAGATCGGCGAAGTTCGAGCGCCGTCCGACCGCGACGAGCAACCTCTCGCCGCGCACCGGGTCGCCGCCCTCGATGTGGACCGTGAACTCGTTGCCGTCGTGGGACACGCGTTGTGCCTTGGCCCCGGTGCGGATGGTGATGCCGTCGGCGGCGAGCGCCTTAGCGACGAGTTCCGACGACTCGGGCTCCTCCGTCGCGATCAGCCGGTCGACCGCCTCGACGATCGTCACCTTCGCGCCGAACCGGGCGAACGCTTGCGCGAGCTCGAGCCCGATCGCGCCGCCACCCAGGCAGATGAGCGACGATGGCACGGTCTCGGTCTCGATCGCTTGTTTGTTCGTCCAGTACGGAGTGTCCGCGAGACCGTCGATCGGCGGAACCGACGCGCTCGTCCCGACGCCGATCACGATGCCCTTCCGGGCTGTGTACGTCGTCCCGTCCACGTCGACCGTGTCCGGCGAGAGGAACGTGGCGCTGCCGCGGACGAACGTTCCGCCCTTGCCCACGAAGCGGTCGACGGCGACCTTGTCGTCCCAGTTGTCGGTCGCCTCGTCCCGAATGCGCTTGGCCACCGGCGCCCAGTCGGGTGTCACGGTGGCGTGACCAGCCATACCATCGACCCGCCGCGTCTCGGCCAGCAGGTTCGCCGCCCGGATCATCATCTTGCTCGGGATGCATCCCCAATACGGGCATTCGCCGCCGACCAAGCGCCGTTCGATGCCGACGACGGACAGGCCGGCCTCGGCCAGCTTGCCGCCGACCTCCTCGCCCCCGACGCCGAGCCCCACCACCACGATGTCAGCTTGTCCGGTCACTGACTCAGCATCCCATTAACGCTTCGATCGCGCCGTTCGGGGCGAACGCGGGCGCGCGGCCCGGACCGGACGGCGGGGTCGGGCCTACGGCCTCGGCCGAGCGCGGCCGTCAGGCGTAAAGCTGGCTCGACCGGGTGTCGTCCACCAGCCGTCCGTCCGCCAACGTGATTACTCGGTCGGCCGCATCGATGACGGCCTCGTCGTGGCTGGAGATCAACACGATGTTTCCGGCGTACGCGTGCTGGCGAAGCAGTCCCAACACCATGTCGACGCGACGCCGGTCCTGGTGTCCGGTCGGCTCGTCGCCGATGAGCACGAACGGGTTGAGTCGCATGGCCCGGGCAATCGAGGTCCGCTGCTGTTCACCGCCGGACGTCTGTGACGGGTAACGCGGCGCCAGATGTGCGATCTCAAACGCGTCCAGCAGCGCGTCAGTGTCACCACGGCGTACCGAGGGATCCAGCCGGGCCGGTAGGTCGATGTTGTCGCGAACGCTCAGCTCGTCGAGCAACGCCAGTGACTGCGGGACGAACGCGAGGTCGCGCCAGGGCAAGTCGGCGATCGCCACCCCAGCCGGCAGCGGTTCGCCGGTCCGGATCGTTCCGCTGTCCGAGCGTTCCATCCCGGCGAGGATCGACAGCACCGTTGTCTTGCCCGAGCCAGACGGCCCCGCTGCAACCGTAAGCTCACCGGGGCTCAGCTCGAACGACACATTGTCAACCGCGACGATCGTCTCCGGTCCGCGGCGGAATCGGCGAGTCAGGCCGGCCACAGTGATGGGCGCAGTCATCGGTGCTCCTCACTGTGCCGATCGATGACGTGCCGATCGATGACGTGCCCATCGATGAGGTGCCCATCGACGATGCGCCCATCGACCATGTGGACGACGCGATCGGCGTGCTGGGCGACGATCGGATCATGAGTGGCGGCCACGATCGCGACACCGGTCCGGGCGAGTGCCGTGAACGCGTCGAGGACGTCGCCGACGGTGTCGTGGTCGAGCTGGCCGGTCGGTTCGTCAGCCACCAAGAGGGCCGGCGGTCCGACGGCCGCGAACGCGATGGCGGCGCGCTGCTGCTCGCCGCCGGAGAGTTGGCGTGGCAGGTTGTGTGCCCGGCCACCGAGCCCTAGCCGGTCGAGCAGCTCGTCGGCTTCGCGGTTGCGTACCGATACGCCACGCATTTGCGCCGCCAACCGCAGGTGCTGCCGGACGGTGAGGTAGTCGAGCAGGTTGTCGGCCGGGTTCTGGAACATGTAGCCGAGCCGGCGCCGCCGCAGCTTCACCCGCCTGGCCCGGGAGAGTCGAGCGGTGTCGCGGCCCTGGATCCGGATCGACCCGGAGTCCGGCCGGTCGACGCAGGCGAGGAGCCGCAGCAAGGTTGACTTCCCGGATCCGGACGGCCCGATCAACGCCGTCACCGTGCCGGGATGAAGGGCCAGGTCAACACCCTTGAGCGCGTGTACGGTGTCGTCCGCGGAAATGCGATACGTGCGAACCACGTCTCGACACACGACATTGGGCTCGCCGGTCGGTGTGGTCGGCCGCCGCGGCGCCATCGAGCCCCGCGGAACCGGCCGTGGGCGCTCCGGGGCCTCTGGTGGCGTTACCTGCCACGACGACGACGCCGGCCAGGATGATGTGCCAGACCACGTTGCCGGTTCCGAGCGGACGGAGTGGTCCGCCTGAGACGGCGGTCGCGAATAGTCGGGCGGCTGTGCGTCGTCCGGTTCTTGAGCGTGGCGCGGACCGCGCGTTCGGGGCGGCGGCTCAGCCCCGCGTTCGGGGCGCGCCCACGGCGAGCGCTCGGATCGGGGCGTCGGCACGGAGCCATTCGGCGGTACGGAGTCCGGCGGCGGCATGGGATCAGACGGTGTCACGGAGGACCTCCGATGGGTTGGCTCGGCCAACGCGGAGTTGGGCAAAGCTCGAAGCCA
>DASQPR010000529.1:0-6303 GCA_035643815.1 Micromonosporaceae bacterium
CGGGATATTGCGATCCTGACCGACCTTGATAACGATCGCGGCGTCGCGCACCTGCTCACGATCGAGCGTTGAGACGGCCGGCAGCGTTCCGTCTGGCGTCACGTCGGCATGCTGGCCGCATGCGGTGAGGTTGGCGTTGGCGCCGTCGGCACCGTTGCTGCCAGCCCCGGCGAATCCGCCGAAGAAATACGCGGACACGATTCCGCCGCAGCAGAGCATTGACAACACAACGGTTCCGGCCAGCGCCAGGATCGCGCGTCGCGGCCAGCCCTGCCGCGCGGCTGAGCCAAACGAGGCGACCGGGCCGACCGAACCGCCCGAGCCGCCCGAACCGCCCGAACCGCCCGAAGCGACCGGGCCGGTCACGCCGGCTCCCAGTCGATCGCGTCCACCTGCCAACGTCCGCCGGTCGCGAGCAACGACAGGGTGAGCGTGCCGCCGTCGGTCGGGACGTCGGCCTCCACGAAGCTCGCGGCATGGTCAGTCAGTGCGATCGGTCCGCTGATCCGGTCGGCCGGCACGGTCTGTGGGTCAGCGTCGGCCAACTCGCCGTCCAACCGGTCGGTCGACAGCGCGGCCAGCGAGGACCGCCAAGCGGTCGCGGTCACCCCGGTGTGCCGCAGCCAGGCCTGGGCGAACCGGGTCGCGACCGTCTGCGGAGTCGCCGCTCCCGGACTCGTACTCGGCGGTTGCAGCGCTGGCACGCTGGCCACACCGTCGTCCGGTATCGGGCTCGTCGACGGGACCAACCCCGCATCGGCCCCCGGCTGCACCAGCGATCCGGTCGAGTGGTTGACCGCGCGAGCCACGACGATCACCACGATCACGACAACGACCAGACCGAGGCTGATGCCGTAGCGGAGGCCGAGCCGGCGCAGCAGCGCCGATACGTAGCTGGGGCCGGGAGGCGCAGACGGCGGAGTACGCACCGCTAGCCGCCGACCGGGCTCGACTCCGGCCGCCGTGACGGGCGCGGCTCCGTCTCGGCCGGGCTCGACGACGTCGACGCCGGCCGATAGATGCTGTAATTCGCGGGCGCGGTCGGCACGTCGGGGTCGGTCCAGTCGCCGGCCGGGCGACCGGACTCCGGCCGGCGTTGCCTGGGCGGGGTACGGCGCGGTTCTAGCTCGATCGGCGCGCCATCGAGGCTGCCCGGCCGCGTCACCGTCACGTCCTCCGTGCGGCCCTCCGGCCGTACCGCTCGTGGTTCGAGCTCACGTCGCACCGATGACCGTCGGGTCGAAAGCTCCTCCTCGGCGACGTCGAGGCGTGCGGCCGCGCGAGCGTCGCGGAAGAACCGCCGATGCCACGAGCCATCCGTCACCGACCTCGTGGAGTCCTTGCCCCCGAGTTGAGTGAGACGACGGTACGGCCGCAACAGCAGCCATCCGACCACGCCGACCAGCAACACGAGTACGACCTGCAGCCAGCCGGGCAGGGTCGACGTGTTCATGACGAGGTCAACGGCGTAGAGGTAGATCGCCGCGCCGGTGCCGAAGATGACGACATTGAACACCGCGGCGACGACGGCGTTGGCCAGCCGTCTCAGGCCCGCCGAAGCCGGGCGCAGCAGGCCGATCGTGCCGAGGACCGGCGCCGCGACCACGGCCCAGCGCACGATGAGGAAGCCGATCAGAACGAGCACCGACGCGGTGATGTCGAACATCGCGAAGAACAGCGCGGACAGGATTGCGATAAAGCCGGCGCCGACGCGGTCCATGCCCTGGTTGCCCTGCAGATAGTCGTACGCCTGCGGGTCTTCGGTCTTGATCTGCTCGGCGACCTTCAGCCACTCCTGCTGTTTGGCCTGCAGCACGGCCGAGCGCGTGTCCGGATGCGCCGCGATCTGCTCCGCCTGATCCCAGGTGAGCGAGCGCGAGTCGTAGAGCACCGGGCCATACTTGATCGCGGTCGGGCTGTCGGCCGAGCCGAGCAGGCCACGCAGCCAATTGCGATAGAGCAGCGTTTCGGTCGCCGTGTCACTTGCCCGAACGGCCGGCGGTCGCTGATCGACGCACGCGCCCGGGTCGGGGAGAGCGCAGGGTGCCGACCCGGTCTGGTCCTCCGGTGCGCTGATCGCACTGTGTACGACGTCGAGCCCGCGTACGAGCGCCGAGTCGGCCAGGTGCGCCGATCGCACCGGCCAGGCCGCGATCGCCGTGATCGCGACCATCACCAGGATCGCCCAACCGGCCGTGGTGAGCGCGGCACTCATGTCGGCTTGGCGCGCGCGCCACAGCAGGTAGAGCCCGACGATCGCGAGCGTAATCGCGCCGAACACCGTGAACACCTGGGTATAGATCGAGCGGGTGGCGTTCCGGACGAGGCTGTCGGCCCAGCCCCACATGCTGCCCGGGTCCCACGCCTTCTCGCGCAACGCATCCGACGCACCGACGACTGAGGTCGCGGCCATGAACTCGCCATTCGCGACGGTGTCCTCGAAGGTCGCGGTCGGATGCGTCAGCGGCGACACACAACCGACGTCGTAGGTCGTGTAGTCGTAGCCGGCATATCCGTACCGGCTGTAAAGGCCTTTCGGCCCGTTGAGCTTGGACGATGCCGGCTCGGACGCGAACCAGCCGGCCAGGCCCGAATCGGGTGTCTCTGGGGTCGGCGGCGACAGGCATTGCAGCCGCGACGAGCTCAGGTTCGTCAGCTTGCCGACGCAGGCCGAGAAGTCGCCCGGATCCTGCCATTGAGCGACCGAGCACTGCCCCGAAGCCGGCGCTTGCTGGCTCGGACCTTGCTGGGCCAGACCTTGCTGGGCCGGACCTTGCTGCGTCGGGGTTTGCGGCGGGGGCGCCGCGCTCGCCGACGCCGAACCGGAAAGGACCGCCAGCGCCCCGATCAAACCCGCGACGACGAACGCGGCTAGGCGATGACGGCACGATCCGGCCGCGCCGGGCCCGGGGCGCAGCGTGGGTACGGTCATCCGGACTCCGCGCCGTGGTGCACGACACCGGCGAGCCTCGCCGTCGGGGTCGTGTCCAGGTAGCCGAGCAGATCCGGGACGTAGGACATGTCGACGCGGATCTTCTGAACCCGACCATCGACGTCGCGCATCACGAACTCGCGGAAGCCGAGCCGATCCGACGTGCCGGTGTCGTTGGCGGACAGGGACGCGAGCGTCTCCTCATATCCAACATCGGTCGGCACACGCAACATCCGCAACGCCTCGGCGGCGACCTCCGGATCGGAGGCGATCCGCCCGACGAACACCGTCGACACGAGGTTCTGCACGTCGAGGCCGAGGATGTCGCGCGGGTTCTGCGACGCGACGAGTGCGGCCAGGTTCCACTTGCGACTGTCGCGGGCTAGCCGCACGAGGAACGATCGGCCGGAGCGCCAGCCCTCCATGAAGTGGCCCTCGTCCAGCCCGACGAGTTTGCGAGTGTGCATCGAACCGCCGTAGCACCGGCGTACGGCCAGCCGGTGCGCGGTGTGCAGCATCGGCAGCGCGAGCGCTTCCTCGGCCGACCAGTACTCGCGCTCGATCTTCAGATCCGGCAGCCGCAGCCCGGCCATGGTGATCACGGTCAGTGCGGCGTCGGCACCGAGCAGCCCGGGCGGCGGCGAACCGAAGAACAGCATTGCCAGCGGCATCTCGGCCGTGTCCAGCAGCAGATGCGCGAGCTCGGTGGCCGCGTCGTCGCCCATCGCGGCCAGACAACGCACGATGTCGTCCAGCGTGGACGTCTCCTCGGCGCGCACCGACCGTACGGCGTGCCGGAGCAGCGTTGCCGTCGAGGCTTCGCGCGCGACCTGTGGCGGGACGAGCATCGCGCAGATGTCCTGGACGAGCATGCGGCGTTCGGCCCGCGCGTTGGACAGCCCGATCTCGTACTCGCGATCGCCGGTCGGGCCGCCCTCGAAATGCTGCCGCAACGGTGTCGGGATCAACGCGTACGGCGCGAGTGTTCCCTGGTCGGAGCCGGTCAGGTTGAGTACGCGGGCGTACGGCGCCAACTCCGGCATGGCCGCCAGTCGGGCCAGCGGACCGGACGGATCGA
The DNA here is from genome assembly GCA_035643815.1 of Micromonosporaceae bacterium. Classification (GTDB taxonomy): domain Bacteria; phylum Actinomycetota; class Actinomycetes; order Mycobacteriales; family Micromonosporaceae; genus DASQPR01. Next base: position 4,011 of record DASQPR010000529.1, read on the forward strand.
GCAGCGTCACCTGTACGCCCCGCCGGGCGGCCAGATATCCCAACGCACCGAGCAGCGTCGACTTGCCGCCGCCCGGCTCGGCGACGAAGACGGCAAGCCCGGAGCGCTCCCGGATCTCCATCGGGAAGTGGAGGTCGACGAAGACCGGTCGGCGCGACGTGCCGGCGGTCCGCCCGATCAGGTCGCCCCGCCGATCGCCGACGTTCGAGGCCGCCTGGGGGAGCGCCGCGGCCAGGAGCTTCGTCGGCATCCGGCGCACGTACCCGGTGTTGGCGATCGGTTCGCCGGGGATGAACTCGCGCGCGAGCCAGTCCTGGTTTTTCGGGTGTTGCAAGGCGATCCGCAGCTCGCGGGCGTAAAGCGTGGTCAGGCGGCGCGCGCGTTCCAGGCACTCCTCCCGCGTGGCGCCGCTGATCGCGATGCGGTGCCAGCCGTGCGCGCGCGACGAGTCGACCGGCAGACCCGTGGTCATCTCGTCGCCGATCCGCAGCGCGCGTTGGGCGAGGCGTTCCAACTCCGGCGGCGCGTCCATGCCGTGCTCGGCGTAGTCCAGCTGCTGCGACCGGATCATCCGCAGGCGATGTTCGAGATTGCGGAACGAGTCGCCCGGTCCGAGGATGTCCACGCGCGACGAGATCTCGGTCGGCCACGGCAGCCGTTCGTGGAAGTGCAGCCACGGCTCGTGGCGCTCGGGGATTTCCAGCGGCTCCATCCGGCCGACCGAGAGCACGGCGACGTGCCGTTCCTCACCGGTTACGCGATTGACGAGCTTGACGGTGGTGCCGTACGGCGTGCGATAGCGCTCGATCTGCTCGGTCAGCGCCAGGAGATCGCCCTGCTCCCAGTCGCCGTGCTCGACCGGCGAGAGCGAGTCCGGCGGGGCCATTCCGAGCGCGACGGACCGATAAAGCAGCCACTCCAATTCGTGCGCGGTCGCCCGCCGGCCGCGCATCCCGAACGCGCCGAGCACCTCGTCGAACTGCACGACCGTTCGGGCCATCCGCTTGCGTTCGCCCTCCGGCACGCCCTTGCCGAACAGGTGCGAGATGCGCTCGCTGAACGTGGCGCCGAACGACCGCCGCGCGAACGTGACGCCGAGATACGTCTGTCCCTCGGAATGTCCTGTCGCGTGCAGGTGGTGCTGGGCGGCGACGAGATGATCGGCCCAGGTGCCGGCGCCCGGTACGTCCGGCAGCGGCGCCGGCGTGAGTCGGTCGACCGTACGCGCCCAGTCCTCGATCGGGAACGGCCGCGTCGTCCGTCGCAGGTGCAGTCGGAAGCCGGCGAGGCTCGCGTACTGCTCCGCGATCGCCGAGATCAACGCTTCGCGCTCGGCGTCCGGACGGAACGCCCATCGCACCTCGGGCAACGCATACCACGCCGTGACGCTCGACGGCGTGAACGTCAGATGCCCGGCCACCTCACTGATCGCGAGCTCCACCGCGGGGTCGCGATCTTTGGTCTTCGGCGCGGCTGTCTTGCCCGACGGCGGCGACGGCGGCGCGAGGTCCGCCGGTACGAGTTCTCGACCGGACGATGCCGGCGACGCATCGGGCCCGGGCGGCAGAGCGGGCGTCGCGGTCCGCCTCCGACGATTCATCGGTACGCCGACCCGCGGGTCCACGCCGGCAAACCAGGCGTCGTCCGACACGAGTGCCTCGTCGTCGACCGTGTCCAGCGGCCCAACGCCGTCGACCTCGTACGCGTAGTCGATGTGATCGACCACGCGGGCGGCGACCGGGCCGTCGGCGTACCCGTGGGATTGGGACGGGATGTCGGCCGCGCTCGAACCGTAACCATCGGAGGGGTCGGCAACCGTGGGCGGATGCCCGGCGAACGGCGTCCCACCAACCGATTCCGGGAGATTCGGTGTTTCGCCGGGGGCCGCGCGTTGTGTCGGAGCCGGCGGGTCGGCCGGCTTGACGAGGTGCTCGAACGGCGAGAGATCGATTTCGTCGATAGCTACGTCGACCCGGTCGTCCGTGTGGTCGGCGCCGGCGGATGTTCCGTTCGATGGCGCGGTGTGGGTGGGCGTGAGCGGCCACGTCGACGGCGGTCGTGGCGCTCGCTGGCCGTTCGGCGCGTCACCCGACCGGGACAAACCACCCTCGGACGGCGAAGGCTGTGCCGGCACCGTCTTGTGTGGACCGTGGAAGACCGCTACCGCAGCGTGCGGGACCATGCTGACCTCGGCCGCGTCGATGTCAAGGGGATCGGCCCGCGGTACGGCCGGACTGGACGCGCCGTCCCGGTCCGGTGGTGTCCATGCGCCCGAGTCCGGTTGTGTCCATGC
>DASQPR010000530.1:0-5210 GCA_035643815.1 Micromonosporaceae bacterium
GATGGTTGCCGCCGGTGATGTCGACCGCGCCGAGGACTTCGCCGGTCTCCGGGTCGTGGATTGGCGCCGCCACACACGTCCACGGCTGCACGACTCGGCTGAAGTGCTCTGCGCCGAAGATCTGGACGGCATGGTCGATAGCCAGCGCGACACCGGCCGCGTTGGTGCCAACGTGCACTTCGTCCCACCGAGCACCGGCGACGAAGTTCACACTCTCCACGCTCTTGCGAACGCCCGCATGACCTTCGACCCATAGCAACAGGCCGTCGGCGTCGCACACCGCGAGCAAGTGAGCGCCGTCATGAGCGACCGTCCCGAGTAGGTCACGCATCAACGGCATCGCCCGGGCCAGCGGGTGCTCGCTGCGGTAGGCCTCCAGCTCGTGGTCGGCGAGGTCGACCGGCGCGAGCGCTTCGGGCCCGACGAGTCGGGCCGACCGCCGCCAGGATTCGGCCACCACGTCGCGGACGGGTTCGGACATCATTCCGGACGTCACGAACGCCTCGTGGGCAAGGCGGAGTGCGTCCGAGCGTTCATACGGATCCGCACCGACTTCCAACGCGAGCCACGGATTATGCAAACGTTGCTCCTTCTGGGCGTCCGGCCGGCCGGTAATCGAGAGTTGAGATCACCGCGACCCGAGTGTGATCTACGACACGATGTCGGGCCTTGGCTCCAGACTGCCCCACGTGCTCGACCGCGACAACCGCGTTGTCCACTGAGGTCAGTGAGGTCGGCCCGAATGGGAGCGGCCGGCCGGCCCGTTGGCCGGCCGCGTCGTGGTCATGCGGCCCGCGCCGGCGGCTCCGCGACCGGCCAAGTTCCGTACAGTTGCGCTGATCCCGGAATCGGTCAGGGCGCGGCGATGGGCGCGAAGACGGCACCGGTCAACGACGCGAGGTCGGCCGGTGCGAGCTGGATCTCGAGTCCTCGGCGCCCGGCGGACACGTACATCGTGGCGAGCCCCGTCGCCGAGGCGTCGATGACCGTAGCGAGACGTTTGCGCTGCCCGAGTGGGCTGATTCCGCCACGTACGTAGCCGGAGCTGCGCTCGGCCGCGGCCGGATCAGCCATGGCGGCCCGCTTCCCTCCGACGGCCGCGGCGAGCGCCTTCAGATCGAGCGAACCGGTCACCGGGACGACCGCGACGACCAGGGCACCGTCCACGTCGGCCACGAGCGTCTTGAAGCACAGCGCGGGATCGATACCGAGTGCCACGGCCGCCTCCAGGCCGTAGCTCGTCGCGCGAGAGTCGTGCTCGTACGTGTGCAGCGTGTGTGCGACCTTTCGCTGCTTGAGGACGGTGGTCGCCGGCGTGCCCTGCCCAGCCATGTCGCGAAACGATACAAGACCGATGCAGGTGAACCACTACACCGCGAACCATTAACGCGGCGAGCACAGAAGCACCGTCGGCGCGCCCGCGACGCGGGTCAGGATGATCGTCAGCTCGCCGGAACCGTGGAGCTTGAGATCGCGGCGGAGTTGCGACGGTTCCAGGGCGGAGCCGCGCTTCTTGATGGTGAGCCGGCCGATGCCACGCTCGCGCATCGCCGCGCGCAATCGTTTGAGCGAGAACGGCATCACATCATGGATCTCGTACGCCCGGCCGAACGGGGAAGCGATGTGCACGTCGGTGTAGACGTACGCGATCGTGGTGTCGCCCAGTCGCCCGGCCACCGTGGCCGCGAATTCGGCCACCAGATGGGAGCGGACGACCGCGCCGTCCGGGTCGTAGACGTACCGGCCGATCGGGCCGACCGGTGCCGCGGCCGTGCCTGGCCCGACCAGCACGGCCTCGGCGGACCCGGTCAGCAGCGTGGCGCGGCGAGCGACGGTGGCCAGTGGCCCGCACCACAGCGCGGCCTCGACGACGTCTCCGTCCACGGAGACCCACTCGGCTTCGGCGCCGTCCGGCACGAGCGCGTGGTCGATGCCGGGCGCGACCTTCACGACCGTCGCCGGCACAGCGGTCGCCAACGATGTCACGAACGTCCACGGCGGCGAATACGCGTTCGGGTCGAAGACGCGGCCGGTCGGGCGCCGCCGGGCCGGGTCGCAGAACGCGGCGTCGACGGCGTCGAGGTCGACGCTGTCCGCGGTCGCGGTCCGTACCGTCGCGAGGTGCCCGAGGCCGAGAGCGGCGACATTGGCCGCCGCCACGCTCGCCGTGATCGGGTCGGCATCGACGGCGGTGACGCGGATCCCCGCTCGGGCGAACGCAATGGTGTCCGAGCCGATGCCGCAGCCCAGGTCCGCGATGTGGGTGACGCCCGCGGCGACCAACCGTCCGGCCCGCCGATTAGCCACCACGCGCCGAGTCGCCTGTTCCAAGCCGGCGCGGGTGAACCACATCCGCGCCGCGTCCGGGCCGAACTTGCCGACCGCGCCGGCCCGCAATTCCGCCTGGGTGAGCGCGGCGGCGGCGAGATCCGGCGCGATGCCGTGCGAGCGCAAGGTGGTCACCGCCGATAGCGGATCGGCGCCGGCGACGGCGGCCGCCGCCGACAGTGCGTCCGACCCTTCCGGGGTACGCAGTGCCGCCAGCGCCGCCGGATCCATCCGGTCATGGTGTCACGACAATCGCGTCGGATGACCGGTCGCCCGGCGCCGCTGGTGCCGCTAGTGGTTGACTAGGAGGCGCAAAACCCGGACGATCGGCGGATTTCTCGTGATCCACGCCGCGCGATGCTGGCACTCTCCTTGACGGAGTGCCAGCCCGCGGACTAACGTCCGATTAGCACTCTCACCTGGAGGGTGCCAGCGTCCCGCCACCCGGCGAGGCGTTGTACCGAGCGGTCCGGCACCCGCGACGACGGAAGTCCGCCAGGCAGCCGAGACTGTAGATTTCAAGTACCCCAGGAGGGTATGCCCGTGACTACCGCGACAAAGGTTGCCATCAAGCCGCTCGAGGACCGCATCGTGGTCCAGGCGAACGAGGCCGAGACGACTACCGCGTCGGGCCTCGTCATTCCCGACACCGCCAAGGAGAAGCCGCAGGAGGGCACCGTCCTCGCTGTTGGCGCCGGCCGTTTCGACGACAAGGGCAACCGGATCCCGGTTGACGTCCAGGTCGGCGACACGGTCATCTACTCCAAGTACGGCGGCACCGAGATCAAGTACAACGGCGAGGAGTACCTGGTGCTCTCCGCTCGTGACGTGCTTGCCGTCATCGAGAAGTGATCTAGACAGCGTGGCCCCGTCGGCCCGGCGCAGCCGGGCGGACGGGGCTGCGCTGCGATTCGGCAGAGACTTCGACCCGGCACGGCCGCTTCGCGGCCGCAATGGCGTGGCGTGACGGCCGGCCCGTCCCGCAGAACCGTCGCGCCGCGGCCGGTCCGACCTGCAAGATGCGCAAGACCCAGAAGGGACAAGAAGAACTCATGGCGAAGACTCTGAGCTTCTCCGACGACGCCCGGCACCTGCTGGAGCATGGCGTCAACGCGCTTGCCGACGCGGTCAAGGTGACGCTCGGCCCGAAGGGCCGCAACGTCGTGCTGGACAAGAAGTTCGGCGCCCCGACGATCACCAACGACGGCGTGACGATCGCCAAGGAGATCGAACTCGACGACGCGTACCAGAACCTCGGTGCGCAGCTCGTCAAGGAAGTTGCGACGAAGACGAACGACATCGCCGGCGACGGCACCACCACGGCCACCGTGCTCGCCCAGGCGATGGTCCGCGACGGACTGCGTAACGTCGCGGCCGGCGCGAACCCGACCAGTCTCAAGCGTGGCATGGACGCCGCCGTGACCGCGGTGAACGACGCGCTGCTGGAGAAGGCGATCGAGGTGGCCGGCAGCGCCGAGGTCGCGCACGTCGCGACGATCTCGGCGCAGGATCCGGAGATCGGCAAGCTGATCGCCGATGCGATGGACGCGGTCGGCCGCGAGGGTGTGATCACCGTCGAGGACGGTTCGACGATGGCGACCGAACTCGAGATCACCGAAGGCATGCAGTTCGACAAGGGCTTCATCTCGCCGTACTTCATGACCGACCCGGAGGCCGGCGAGGCTGCCCTCGACGACCCGTACATCCTGGTCACCACGCAGAAGATCAGCGCATTCGAGGACCTGCTGCCGTTGCTGGAAAAGGTGCTGCAGACCGGCAAGCCGCTGATGATCATCGCGGAGGACGTGGACGGTCAGGCTCTGGCGGCGCTCACGGTCAACGCGATCCGCAAGACGCTCAAGGTCGCCGCGGTGAAGGCCCCGGCGTTCGGCGATCGCCGTAAAGCCCAACTGCAGGACATCGCGGTGCTCACCGGCGCTGAGCTGATCAACCCCGAGCTTGGCTACAAGCTCGACTCGGCCACCATCGACATGCTCGGCACCGCTCGCCGAGTGGTCGTCACGAAGGACGACACGGTCATCGTGGACGGCGGCGGCAAGGCCGCGGACGTACAGGCGCGAGCCGAGCAGATCCGCAAAGAGGTCGAGGCGTCCGACTCCGACTGGGACAAGGAGAAGCTGAACGAGCGACTCGCGAAGCTCTCCGGCGGCATCGCCGTCATCAAGGTCGGCGCGGCCACCGAGGTCGAGCTCAAGGAAAAGAAGCACCGCATCGAGGACGCCATCGCGGCGACGAAGGCGGCGGTCGAGGAGGGTATCGTGCCCGGCGGCGGTGCGGCGCTCGTTCAGATCGCCTCCGTGCTCGACGCGCTCGACAACACGGGCGACGAGGCGACTGGTGTCAAGATCATCGCCGGGGCATTGGTCGAGCCGCTGCGGTGGATCGCCCAGAACGCAGGCAGCGACGGGTACGTCGTCGTCAACGAGGTGCGCACCCGTAAGTGGGGCGAAGGCCTCGACGCGGCGACCGGCGAATGGGTCGACCTAGTCAAGGCCGGCATCGTCGACCCGGTCAAGGTGACGCGCAACGCGGTTGCCAACGCCGCGTCGATCGCCGGCCTCCTGCTCACGACCGAGAGCATCGTCGTAGAGAAGAAGGAGCCGCCGGCTCCGGCGGCGGCGAATGGGCACGGGCACGGGCATTCGCACGGGCCTGGGTTTTAGACGCTTCATGGCATAGGCCAGGCGAGGCTTGCCCACTCTGGGCGGATGCTCCTATGGAGCGTCAAGTTTGAGGGCTGTGAAGTCGGCGAGGATGGCGGTGTAGACCTCGCGGATGAGGTAGCGCTTGAGGCAGCGGATGATGTGTTTGGTGCTGAGTCCTTGTCGGGTGCGTCGTTGGATGTAGGCGCGGGTGCGGGG
>DASQPR010000531.1:0-3237 GCA_035643815.1 Micromonosporaceae bacterium
CCGGCATTTGCCCGTCAATTGAGGGGCCTAGGCGGTCACCCCCGATCTGCCGTGATCGCGGTTTTCCGACCGCATGGCCGACCGGGTGCCATCCTGAGAAATTGGGCCCGGGCACGCCGGCCGGATGATATGCCCGCGTGAGTGAGAGTCGGGGGTCGCGCGTGGGGGACTGGTTTCACCGCACGATCGTCGAGTCGGGCCGGCTGCCGCTGCTTTGCGCGTTCGCCGCGATGCTGGTCGCGTTCCTGTTCATCCGATTGTCGGTGCGGATGATCCGCGCTCAGGTGAAGTGGTGGCCGGGCAACGTGGCGTCCGGTGGTATGCACATCCACCACGTGGTGTTCGGTGTGATTTTCATGATCATCGGCGGCGTCGGCGGCATCGCCCTCCCGGACCGGGCGTTGTGGGCCCTGTGCGTCCTGTCGGCCATCTTTGGTGTCGGCGTCGCTCTTGTCCTCGACGAGTTTGCGCTGATCCTGCACCTTGAGGACGTCTATTGGTCGACCGCCGGCCGTACGTCTGTCGACGCGATCTTCGTGGCCTTCGCCATGGTTGGGCTGCTCCTCGTCGGCGCCCGGCCCCTTGAGATCGGTTCCAGCTCCGAGTCGGGGGCAAGCGGCGTGCTCAGCAGCGTGATCGTGGGCACGTTTTACGTCGGGTTGACCGTCATCACACTGCTCAAAGGAAAGATCTGGACCGGGCTGATCGGGGTCTTCATCCCGATCTTGCTGATCGTTGGCGCAATCCGGGTAGCGCGGCCGCTCTCGCCGTGGGCCCGACGGCGATATCACCCTCATCGCCGGAGCGGGAAGGCGCGCCTGGAGCGGGCCCAGCGACGCGAGCGGCGTTACCGCGAACCATTGATCCGGGCGAAGATCTGGTTGCAGGAGGCCGTCGCTGGCCGGCCGAGCACGCCCGTCGACGTGCCGGCCGCGGGCCACGCGGATGCGCCGTCACCACCACAGCTTTCGAGCGAACCTCTGGTCACCGTGCCGGCCGGACCATCGGTGGGACTTCCGGCGAAACCGTTGGTTGGCCGCGACGCGCGGGTGCCGACGGACGTGTCGGCGTCGTGGCCGGCTGACGTCGCGCGGCTGACGCGTGACTCGCTGTCGATGCCCGATGGGCACGCGGACATGTCGGCGATGTCAGGTGAGCGTGATCTGCCCGCCGGTGACCGTGATCTGCTCGGCCGGTAGTGGTTGCTCGGCCGGGGGTCGGGTCACCGAACCGTCCGCGATCGAAAATTGGCTGCCGTGGCATGTGCAGTTGATGGTGCCGCCGGTCACGTCGTGCAGCAGGCAGCCGGCGTGCGTACAGGTGGCGGAGAAGCATTTGAACGTGCCGGCGGCCGGCTGGGTCACGACCACCATCTGCTCGGGAAATATCTTGCCGCCGCCGACCGGCACCTCCGACGTCGGCCCGAGCGTTACCGGCCCCGTTTGAGTCGGCGCGGCCGCGGGCTGGTTACCGACGGCGCCGCAGGCCGCTAACGCCGACGTCGCGGCGACGCCGGCCCCGACGGCACCGGCACCACCGAGCACCATGCGTCGGCTGACCCGCCGTGTTGTCGGCACGAGCCGATCCGCTCTGCCGTGCTCCGCCTTCGACGCCGTCATCGGGCCGCTCCCGTCCATCGCTCCGAGCCGGCCCAGCGACCGGTCGCCGCGGCCATGCTGCCACGGCAGTCTGTGGTCTACCTGGGTAGTGGTGTGGATCACGCGATACCAGCCGGTCGCGGCGTCGGTCGTCAGATCCGGCGAGGGTGGCCGGCGAGGGTGGCCGGCGATGAGCGGTCGACCGGGCGGTCGGGATGGGCGGTCGTTTCAGTGCAGCGGCTCGGACAGATCCCAGAGCGTTTGCAGCGCGTCGCGAAGGCCGGCCATTCGCTCCGGGCCGATCGATGCCGCCCATTCCGCCTCGGCCTCGGCCACGACGGCCAGGGCGATCGAGATGGCGGCGGCGCCCTTCGGCGCGATCTTGACCAGTCGTGCGCGAGCGTCGGCCGGGTCTGGAACACGCGTCACGTAGCCGGCCCGCTCCAGCTAATCGACCAGGAATCCCGCGGTCTGCTTGGTCACATGCGCCCCCTCGGCCAGCTCGGTCATCCGAGAGCCGCCGGGCCGGACACCGCGGAACAGGCGGCCCTGCGCAGGAGTGACGTCGTCGAAGCCGGCCCGGGTCAGCGCCCCGAAGACCCGGGATTCCATGCTGCGGTAGGCCGAGAAGAGCAGCAGCACCATGCTCGGTGGCCGGTTAGCGAGTGGTTCGGCGTCGGGCGATTCGCCCTCGCCCATCAGCGCGACGGGCAGCGGCTGGGCGCGACTCGGGCGTCGCGTGGCCGCCTGGCCGCCGTACGAGTCGTCGCCAGACCGATCATCGGCGGTTGGCTCGCCGGCCGATGGATCGTCGCGGACTACTCGTTCGAGCGTCTCGTCCGGGAGAGTGCGCGAGTGGCTCATATGCATCCCTTCATATGCCACTACCAGGGCTAATGCAAGAACTCACACGACCAATCAGCAGGTTCGCCCGCTATATTAGTCAGCGTCTCGTACTAAATGTCGCCGTTGTTGCGACGTGAACGGCATGGCGTGAGGGGGTCGCGGAATGAGCACGGAGGAGGCGGTGGCTGGTCCAACGATGAATCGGCTCGACGTACGGTTTGCCGTACATCGTGAACGACTTCGGCTCGCCGCGGTGCTCGACGAACTGGCGCCCGCCGAGTGGGAGCACGCCAGCCTGTGCCCGGGCTGGCGCGTACGCGATGTGGTCGCACATCTGGTCCTCGGCCCGGAGAGCACGGTCGGTGGGATGGTCGTCGAATTTGCGCGAGCCCGCGGCGATGTCGACCGCGTACTTCGCGAGGCCGCACGTCGCAAGGGCGCCGAGCGGACGTCGACACTCGTCGGCGAGCTGCGATCGGCCGCGGACTCGGACCGTCGCCCGCCGTTCACGTCCCACCTCGAACCGTTGATCGATATCCTGGTCCACGGTCAGGACATCGTGATTCCGCTTCGCCGAGTGCTGGCCATGCCCGTCAACGACGCCGCTGTCGTCGCATCGGGGGTATGGCAAACGCGCTTCTTCAGCGCGCGGAAACGTATGCGCGGCATCCGGCTCGTGGCCGACGACGTGGCGTGGTCCCGCGGCGACGGCGTACTGGTGGAGGGTCCGATCGAGCCGCTCCTGCTGGCGCTGACCGGCCGCGCCGCGCGACTGGATCGACTTAACGGTCCG
>DASQPR010000532.1:0-4942 GCA_035643815.1 Micromonosporaceae bacterium
TCCGCGTGACGTTGCTCGCCGACGGTGGCGTGCGTGTGGTGGACAACGGCCGTGGTATCCCGGTCGACATCAATCCGAAGACGAAGATGCCCGGTGTCCAGATGGCGCTGACCATGCTTCACGCCGGTGGCAAGTTCGACGGCAAAGCGTATGCCGTGTCCGGCGGTCTACATGGCGTCGGTATCTCCGTGGTAAACGCCCTGTCAGTGCGGGTGGATGTGGAAATCCGCAAGGACGGCCACGTGTGGACGCAGCAATACACCAACAGCAAGCCGGGACCACTCGTCAAGGGTGCGGCCGTCAAGGACACCGGCACGACCGTGACGTTCTGGCCGGATGGCCGGATTTTCGAAAGCACGACGTTCAGTTTCGAGACCATCTACCGGCGTCTGCAGGAGATGGCGTTCCTGAACCGCGGGCTGTCGATCACGCTCACCGATGAACGTCCGAGCGACACCGAGGAGACTGAGCCGCGGTCGGTGACGTTTATGTACAAGGGCGGCATCGCCGATTTCGTACGGCACCTCAACCAGACGAAGACGCCGATCCACAAGTCGGTGGTCGAGTTCAGCGCCGAGGGCGACGGCATGGCGGCCGAGGTCGCGATGCAGTGGAATGAGTCCTACGGCGAGAGCGTCTACACGTTCGCCAACACGATCAACACGCACGAGGGCGGGACCCACGAAGAGGGCTTCCGTGCCGCCTTGACGACAGTCGTCAACCGCTACGGCATCGAGAAGAAGTTCCTCAAGGGCGACGACAAGCTCAGTGGTGAGGATATTCGCGAAGGTCTCGCCGCGATCATCTCGGTGAAGCTGACGAACCCGCAATTCGAGGGCCAGACGAAGACGAAGCTCGGCAACACCGATATGAAGAGCTTCGTGCAGAAGGCGTGCAACGAGTGGCTCGTTGACTGGTTCGACCGCAATCCGGCCGAGGCCCGCATCATCATCACCAAGGCGACTCAGGCCGCCCGCGCGCGACTGGCGGCCGCACAGGCCCGCCGGCTCGCCCGACGCAAGTCGCTGCTCGAGTCGGGCACGATGCCCGGCAAGCTCGCCGACTGCCAGTCGACCGATCCGACGGTGAGCGAGATCTTCATCGTCGAGGGCGACTCGGCCGGCGGGTCGGCGAAGCAGGGCCGCGACCCGCGTGTGCAGGCGATCCTGCCGATCCGCGGCAAGATCCTCAACGTCGAGAAGGCACGCATCGACAGAGTCCTCAAGAACAACGAAGTCCAGGCGCTTATCACCGCGCTCGGCACCGGCATCCATGACGAGTTCGACATCGACAAGTTGCGGTATCACAAGATCGTGCTGATGGCCGACGCCGATGTGGACGGTCAGCACATCACGACGCTGCTGCTGACGCTGCTGTTCCGCTTCATGCGGCCATTGGTCGAACTCGGACACGTCTACCTGGCCCAACCGCCGCTGTACAAGATCAAATGGAACCGCAAGGGCGACGATCTGCAGTACGCGTACTCCGACCGGGAGCGCGACGGCCTGATCGCGCTGCGGCAGGAACGCAACCCACGAGCGGTGCCCGACATCCAGCGCAACAAGGGTCTCGGTGAGATGAATTACCCGGAGCTGTGGGAGACCACCATGAATCCGGCCACCCGTACGCTCCTGCAGGTCACGCTCGACGACGCGGCGACCGCCGACGAGTTGTTCAGCGTGCTCATGGGTGAAGACGTCGAAGCCCGCCGCACGTTCATCCGGCGCAACGCGAAGGATGTCCGGTTCCTCGACATCTGAGGACGGACGGTTCGGCGGTCGGCATCTCGTCGACCGCCGGCCGTGCGTCGGACGAGGCTTCGACCCGATCGCTGATCGGCCAGGCCCCGTCCATACGAAACATCCGACCGGTCCATCGTTGGACGACGTGAGCAGACGTGAGTAGAGGAAGACCGTGACTGACAACGACGACACCTACCCAGGCGACAACGGGTTCCCGGACGACGAGTCCGCCGGCGACGACGTCATCGGCGAAGCGCTTGGTGAGTCGTCCGACCCCGATGACGACGATGACGACGACATCGGTGAGCCGATCGACCCGTCACTGGTAGAGGGCGGCCACGTTGGTGGCGGCGTCGAGCCGGTCGGCCTCGAGGTCGAGATGCAGCGGTCGTTCCTCGACTACGCGATGAGCGTGATCGTCGGCCGGGCCCTGCCGGACGTACGGGACGGGTTGAAGCCCGTACACCGCAAGATCCTCTATGCGATGTACGACGGTGGCTACCGCCCCGACCGCGGCTATGTGAAGTGCGCTCGCGTCGTCGGCGACGTGATGAGCAACTACCACCCGCACGGCGACAGCGCGATCTATGACACGCTCGTTCGGATGGCGCAGCCGTGGTCGCTGCGGTATCCGGTGATCGACGGCAGCGGCAACTTCGGCTCGCCCGGCAACGACCCGGCCGCCGCAATGCGCTACACCGAGTGCCGGCTCGCCCCGCTCGCGATGGAAATGCTGCGGGACATCCACGAGGACACCGTCAATTTCAACCCGAACTATGACGGTCGATCCAAGGAGCCGGACATCCTGCCGGCCCGGTTCCCGAACCTGCTCGTCAACGGCTCCGAAGGCATCGCGGTCGGCATGGCCACCCGGATCCCGCCGCACAACCTGCGCGAGATCGCCCAGGGTGTGCAGTGGTGCCTGGACAACCCGGAGGCGGACGAGGAGACCACGCTCGAAGCGCTGCTCGACATCGTCAAGGGCCCTGACTTCCCGACGGCCGGCTTGATCGTCGGCACGACGGCAATCAAGGAGGCGTATCGGACCGGCCACGGCTCGATCCGGATGCGCGCGGTCATCGAGGTTGAAGAGGACAAGCGGGGCCGGCCGTGTCTCGTCGCCACCGAGTTGCCGTACCAGGTGAACCCGGACAACCTCGCCGAGCGGGTCGCCGAGCTCGTACGGGAAGGCAAGCTGACCGGCATCGCCGATATTCGGGACGAGTCTTCCGGCCGTACCGGCATGCGCTTGGTTTTGGTCTTGAAGCGTGACGCGGTCGCGAAGGTCGTGCTGAACAACCTCTACAAGCAGACACAGCTGCAGGAGACCTTCGGCGCGAACATGCTCGCGCTGGTCGACGGCGTCCCGCGCACGCTGAACCTCGCGCAGTTCCTCCGTCTCTACGTGGCGCACCAGATCGAGGTCATCCAGCGGCGGACCGCTTACCGGCTGCGGAAGGCCGAGGAGCGCGCCCACATCCTGCGCGGCCTGGTCAAGGCGCTCGACCTGCTCGACGAGGTCATCTCGTTGATCCGGCGCTCACCGAATGCGGACGAGGCCAAGACCGGCCTGATGGCGCTGCTCGACGTCGATGACACACAAGCGCTCGCGATCCTCGACATGCAGCTGCGCCGGCTGGCCGCGCTGGAGCGTCAGCGAATCATCGACGAGCTCGCCTCGATCGAGATCGAGATCGCTGAATTCCAGGACATTCTGGCCAAACCCGAGCGGCAACGCAAGATCGTCGGAGATGAGCTCGCGGCGGTGGTCGAGCGGTACGGCGACGATCGGCGCACCAAGATCGTCCCGTTCGACGGCGAGGTCTCGATGGAGGACCTCATTGCCCGCGAAGACGTCGTCGTCACTATCACCCGCACCGGCTATGCAAAGCGGACGAAGGCCGACCTCTACCGGTCCCAGAAGCGCGGTGGCAAGGGCATCAGCGGCGCGACGCTTCGGCAGGACGACATCGTCAGCCACTTCTTCGTCTCGTCCACGCACGACTGGATCCTGTTCTTCACGAACAAGGGTCGGGTCTACCGGGCGAAGGCATACGAGCTGCCGGAGGCGAGCCGGGTCGCGCGCGGCCAACACGTGGCAAACCTGCTCGCGTTCCAGCCGGACGAGCAGATCGCCCAGGTCATCCAGATCAAGGATTACAACGTGGCGCCCTACCTCGTCCTCGCGACGAAGGAGGGTCTGGTGAAGAAGACCCGTCTCGTCGAATTCGACTCCAACCGGAGCGGTGGAATTATCGCCATCAATCTGCGTGGCGAGGACGAACTCGTTGGCGCGGCATTGATCTCGGCTGAGGAAGACCTGTTGCTGGTCTCAAAGAATGCTCAGGCAATCCGCTTCAACGCGACCGACGATGCATTGCGGCCGATGGGCCGCGCGACCTCCGGCGTGATTGGTATGCGCTTCACCGGCGCGGACGTTCTGCTCGCCATGGAGGTCGTCCGGGAGGGTATGGACGTTCTGGTTGCGACAGGGGGCGGATACGCCAAACGAACGCCTATTGACGAGTACCCTGTGCAGGGGCGCGGCGGCAAGGGCGTCCTGACGGCGAAGATCACTGAGCGTCGGGGTGGATTGGTCGGCGCCGTTGTTATCAACCCGGATGATGAGCTATTCGCGATAACTTCCAATGGCGGTGTGATCCGGACTCCGGTGAAGCCGGTGCGGCGGACACGAGACCGGAACACAATGGGGGTCAAGCTCATGGACCTTCCGGAGGGCGTATCCCTCGTCGCTATTGCGCGCAATGCCGACGAGCCTGACGAACAGGACAGTTAATGACGGAGACACAGGCGACATCGGGGGCTGCGGGGACTTCGATGGACCGGGCGGAGCGCGACGAGGCAGCCGAAAAAGCCGCCGCCGATCGCGCCGCCGTTGGCCGAGCCACTGTTCCCGCCGACAAGGGCAAGTCCGCCGGTGACGGACCGGACGCCAAGGAGAACGGTCGCGGCGACCGGCCGCCCGTCACGGCGTCGGCACGTGTTGGCGCGGGCGCGTCCGGCCGGGCTGGGGTTCTGACATCGCCGGGGCCGGCTGCACCGGGGGCAACCGGCTCACCCAACCCGGGTGCGCCGAACTCTGGGGGCTCTGGCTCTGGCTCTCCCGGCTCCGGCGCAGCCGCGCCGACGTCGACCCGGCCGGGCGCCGCGCCGAACCGGCCGCAGCGATCGGCCGGCCT
>DASQPR010000533.1:0-2511 GCA_035643815.1 Micromonosporaceae bacterium
TGGGTCACGCGCGTCGGCGGTGTGCTGCTGATCGTGGTCGGCATCGCGATGGTGACCGGCGGGTGGACCGACTTCATCAACTGGCTGCGGGCGACCGTGGGCAGCGGTTCGGTGATCATCTGATGACCGACGTACAGCAGCAGCGTTCGGCTCCGGACGCCCCCGAGCCGACCGACGGTGCCACCTGGACCGTGACGCAGGACCGTGCACCGGAAGCCGCGCCGCCCGACGGCGGTGCGGGTGCCCGAGCGGCCGTCTCGTTCGTACGGCGGTCATGGCGCGGTCTGACCAGCATGCGTACGGCGTTGCTGCTGCTGTTCCTGCTGGCCATCGCGGCCATTCCGGGGTCATTGCTGCCGCAGGAGAAGCTAAACGCCGACAAGGTCACGGCCTACCTACAGGCGCATCGGACGATCGGGCCGCTGCTCGACCGCATCGGCGCGTTCAACGTGTTCGCGTCGGTCTGGTTCTCCGCGATCTACCTCTTGCTGTTCGTTTCCCTGGTGGGCTGCCTGCTGCCGCGCCTGCGGGGGCACCTCATCGCGATCAAACGGATGCCGCCGGACGCGCCGTCGCGCCTGCACCGGCTGCCGATGTCGGCGTCGTCGCTGGAGCTGGCCGGCTCGCCGGTCGAGGCCGCCGCGCGGTTGCGGACGTTGTTGAAGGCGCGGCGCTACCGGACCGTGGTGCGGCCACAGCCGGACGGATCGGTAACGGTCTCGGCGGAAAAGGGCTACATCAAGGAAACGGGGAACCTGCTGTTCCACTTTGCGCTGCTGGCCCTGCTGATCGGCGTCGCGTACGGTTCGTGGTTCGGCTGGCACGGTGGTCGGCTGCTGGTGGCCGGCAACAACGGCTTCTGCAACGTGGTCACGCAACTTGACGACCTCAGCCTCGGGGCGCGGGTCAACGGCGGTGACCTGGAGCCGTTCTGCCTGACGCTCAACAGCTTCCACTCGTCGTACCTCTCTGACGGTCAGCCGGTCGCATACTCGGCCGACGTTTCGTACACGGTGGGACGGGGCGACGGCCCGACCAAGGCCGACACGCTCTCGGTCAACCATCCGCTGCGGCTGCCCGGGGCCAATATCTACCTGGTCGGGCACGGATACGCGCCGGTCGTGAAGTACACCGACCGCTACGGCCACAGCATTACCGAGATCGCGCCGTTCCTGCCGCAGGACCCGAACTTCACCAGCACCGGGGCGATCGCGTTCCCGGACGTCAACATCAACCCGACCACGCATTCGAACGTCGATCCGAAGACGTTCGTCAAGCAGCAGGTCGGATTCCAGGGCTTCTACTACCCGACGGCGCCGTCGGGGACTGCCGCCGACGTCTCGGCCTCGGCCTTCCCGGGCGAGAAGAATCCGCTGCTGGTGCTCGTGGCCTACCGCGGCGACCTCGGACTCGACGGCGGCGTACCACAGTCCGTCTACGCCCTCGACCAGTCGCAGATCGACGCGGGCGCGCTCAAGGCGGTCGACGCGAACGATCCGCTGCGGCTCCACCCGGGCCAGACGGCGAAGCTGGACGACGGTTCGAGCGTCGAGTTCGTCGGCACGCAGCAGTTCGCGACGCTCGACATGCGTTACGACCCGGGCCAGAAGTTGGTACTCGGCGGTGCGATCGCTCTCTTCGTCGGGCTGTTGTTCTCGCTCACCGGACGGCGCCGGCGCATCTGGTTCCGGGTGCTGCCGGATCCAGCAGGTGACGGGCGTACGTTGAGCGTGGCTTCCGCCGGTGGCTTGGCCCGCGCCGAATACGCGAGCTTCCCGGTCGAATTCGATGGCATCATCGATGCCGCGCGGTCGTCGCAGGGCGGTCCAAAGGGGGTACGGAGTGGCTGAGCTATCCCGCGAGCTGCTGTTCGGCGCGATCGTCGCGTACGTGGTCGCGATGATGTGCTACGCGGCCGAGTACGTGATCGGGGTCAGCGCGCCGGGCGGTTCGATGCTGCCGTCGCGCGTGCGGGAGCGCGAGCTGGTCGGTGCCGCTGCCGGTGGTGGCGCTGGTCCGGCGGTCGACCGCTCGCGTGACGATGGCGGCATCGACGGCGACGGCGACAGCGGCCGGGTGGCCGATGCCGCGCCGATCTCGCCCGTCTCGTCGCGGACGTGGCCGTGGCCCGGTCTTTCGAACGCGGCCACCGACGACGACCGGACCGGGCTCGGCGGCGACCGCGGCGTGCGGTGGCTGCCGCTCTTCGGCCGCCTCGCGGTCGGCATTACCGCCCTCGGCCTACTGCTGCACGCGGCCGGACTCGTCACACGAGGCGTCGCGGCCGGTCGAGTGCCGTGGGGCAACATGTACGAGTTCATCATTGCGGTCACGCTCGTCTGCTCGATCGGCTGGATGATCCTGGTGCTGCGCCGGCCGACGGCGTCACGCCCCCGCGCTTACGCTCAAGGCCGCTCTGGGCGGCCAGCGGCCGGCGGCTAGCGGCTCAGCCGACGCCGGCGTATGAGTGAAGCCCGGACACGGCGAAGTTGATCACGAACAGGTTCACCA
>DASQPR010000534.1:0-2362 GCA_035643815.1 Micromonosporaceae bacterium
AGCCAGCGAGGCAGCAATAAGTAGAACAGCGGGATCGTGGATAGCAGAACGAACAAGATGCCGATGTCCCGACCGTTGAACGTGCCAATTGGCGGCCGCTCGATCCGGACCCGGCGCAGGTAATACCACGCGCACACCGAGACAAGCACCGAGCCGACCAGACCCATGCACAGCCCGAAGATCGCCAGATGTACGTCGGAACTGAGGTACGGGCTCATGTCATGCTCCGATCAGGACCGGACGTGCGGCGAACGTGGTTTCCCGCAGATCGCACCGGAGCAGCCGCAGTGTGCGCGCCTCGTCGTCGGGAACCAGGGCCAGATCCACGTCGAGCCCGGTGTCGGCGAAGTGGCATACGGCGGCGGCCTGGCCGAGTCCGGCGACCGCGGATTCCGGCAGCGTCAGCCGGATGCGCCCATCGTCGATGGCCGCCCGGAAGCGCGCCGGCCACGGTTCGGTGGGCAGCGCCTCGACGGCTTCCGCCAGTTGCCGCGGCGTGACGACGTCGTTCGGCCCGAGCCGCAGTAGCTGATCGGGCTTGCCAACTACCTTGCTCGTCGCGGGCAGCCCGGAGACCTCGCAACTCAGATTCTCGTCGGCGATCGGACGGACGACGTCGCGGGTGTCGTAGCGGAATACCGGCATGCAATCGCGGTACGGGAAGTACGGCGTGATCACCACGGTGGCGAGCGATCCGGGCGTCGCCGGCTCGCCGGTTTCGAGGTCGAGGTGCTCAACATACCCGGTGGTGACGTCGTGGTGCAGATGACCGTGGCTGCAGGTGCGCGCGGTGACGGGCAGGACCTCGGTCATTCCGAAGAGGTCGTTGACCCGTTCGGCGCCGAACGTCGCACAGGCGGCCGCGGCGAGGCTCGGCGTGAGGATCTCGCCGCCGACATCGATGCGTCGAATCCGGAAATCGTTCGGGCCGAGTCCTCGTCGGCGGGCCGCGACCACGAGCTGACCGAGGTAGCTCGGTGAGGCCGATAGCAGCGTCACGTTGCCGTCGGTGAGGCTGTCGAGGGCTTCGTCCGGCGGGATGAGGCCGACGAGTCGGCAGCCGGCGCCGATGAGGCGGCAGACGGCCACGTCGAGGTTCAACGCGGCCGTTTGACGGGAGCTCATGTTCACCTGCATCGTGTCGGTCGGCCGGAAGTCGTCACGCAGCACGGCCGCCAGCGCGCCGATCGCGGGCCAGAGCTCCATCTCATAGCGCGAGAGCCAGATCTCGGCCGGGCGGCCGGTCGTGCCGGTCGTACGCGTGGCGAGGTGCCGCGGTGCGTCGGCGCAGAGGAAGTCGGTCGGCTGACCGATCAGGTCCGCCTTCACAGTCACCGGGATGGCAGCGAGGCGATCGAGATCGAGTTTACGGACGTCTACATCGGCGGCCGCGAATCGGCGCGCGTAGAACGGGGACTGCGCGGCGAGCCGCCGAGCGGTCCGCCGTACGTTGGTCGTGGCGAGCTGGCGGCGGCCGGCTGGGTCGGCGAGCGGCCCGTCGGTCAGCTGCCCGACGTCGGCGCCGGGCTCACCGAACTCCGCCATCGTGGCAAGCGCGTCGGCGACGAGGCGACCCACATTCTGCGGATCGATCCGATAGCCCCAGACCATGCCCATCGCCATCCGGAACTGGCGGATCCCTGTCTCGAACACTGCCACTCCTTCGTGTCCGTGCTCGGCCGCGCGGCGTTCGTGGCTCCGGCACAACCACACAGACCGGGCGTGACGCCGAGGCAACCGCCCGGTCTGTGGCTGATGTGCGCCGCGATCAACGATGCGCGGCGACGGACCGATCGATCAGAAGCCGCCGCCAACAACAGCCGCGAACAGCACTGCGGTAAGCGAACCCATCACGTAACGGGCGTGCTTGACGCTGCTCATGAGAGCCGACATGGCTACCTCCCCTCCGACAACTCGTAGGAATCCATCCGGCATCGCCGGGCACCGCCGAGCGCGCAGCATCAAGCTCCGCCCTCGCAGCAGCAGCCGGTGACGACGACTTTGACCGTCATCTCGGGGTGAACCGAACAGGTCAGGTAGAACGTGCCGGCCGTATTCCAGGCGCCGGTCGTGTAGACGTCAGTCGTTTCCATCAGATGGCGTGTGTCCACGGGCACGCCGCGCTCGGCCGAGAGGATCGCGTCCCGGCCCGGGCCGATGATGTGCACCCAGTGTGAGTCGTTGACCATGGTGAGGGTCTTGCCACACTCGACGGACACTTCCTTGCTCGAGAAGCCTTCGTGGGTCATGCCGAGGACGCCGGTGGCCGGCTTCGGCGGAGTGGCAATGGCGTTCGGCAGATACATTCCGGCGACCAGCAAAGGGATCACCAGCAAGATCCGCGGAAACGACATGTCATCCT
>DASQPR010000535.1:0-3388 GCA_035643815.1 Micromonosporaceae bacterium
TTCTGCGTGAGGATCGCGATCGCCGTGGCCGGTGACGTGTCCCCGGCGAACGGCACGTGACCCGTCGCCGCGTACGTCACGACCGCGCCCCACGCAAAGATGTCGGCGGCCGGTGTCAGGGTGCCGTCGACGGCCGGATCGAGCCGCTCCGGGGCCATGTACGCCACGGTGCCCATCAGCTGGTCGGTGCGCGTCTCCCCATCGGGGCCCTCGGTCGCCCGCGCGATGCCGAAGTCGATCACCTTCGGTGTTCCCGGCGCGAGCAGCACGTTGCTCGGTTTCAGATCGCGGTGGATGACGCCGGCCCCGTGGATGGCGGTCAGCGCGGTCGCGACACCGATCGCGAGGCCGTACAGGTTGGCCTGAGTCAGTGGACCCCGATCGTTGACCACATCGGACAGGCTCGGCCCGTCGACGTACTCGACGACCAGGTACGGCGTTTCGTGGTCGGGATCGGCGTCGAGGACTTCGGCGGTGCAGAACGGCGGCACCTGTTGGGCCCGGATGACCTCGCTGCGGAAGCGCCGCCGGAATTCCGGCTCTTCGGCCAGATCCGTACGGATGACTTTGAGTGCGACGGTCGTGTGGTCAGCGGCCTCGGCGAGGTAGACGCTGCCCATGCCGCCTTCGCCGAGGCGTCGCAGCAGCTTGTACGGGCCGAGCTGGACGGGGTCCGAAGCACGGAGAGCGGTGCCCGCTGTTGTGCTCAGGCCCGCCACGCGATCGTCCTCCGCCCCGTTCACCCGCCGACGCCATGCAGGTCACACCGAACCCCCGTCGGGTCTCGCGACAGCATGCCACCTTGCCAGGCGAAGCGAAATGCCGCCGGTGTCACAAGGGCGACATCGGCGGCAAATCTCACGGCATCGTTATCGGCGGGACACCGGGCTATCGGCGAGACACCGGGCTATTGGCGAGACACCGGGCTATCGGCGGGATGCAAGCCTCACGACGACGTGTCGTCTCCGCCGCGCGTCCGGGCGTACGCCGCGCCGCCGAGCACCGCTCCCACGAGACCGAGCAGGCCACCAATGATCGCGATCGTCATCGCGCCGGATGAGGAACCGCCGGACGAGGAATCCCCGGACGCGGCCGGTGCGGTGCTGACGGTCGGTGCCGTTCCGGTTGCGCCTGCGCTCGGGTTATCAGACGCCGCGCTACCGGCTGGGGTGAGCGCGAGCACCGGCGCCGGGTTCTCCGGCTCGGGCCCACCTGGTGGCGTCGGGTCGATCCACCGGACGACCGATCCGTCCGAATATGTCTGGAGGGTCTTGAACGCGATCGAGCCGGTCTTCGGCAGCGGCCCCAACTCGATCGGGAATTCCTGGAACTGTCCGGGCTTGATCGCGGTCGCGGCCGAGTTCGCCGTCCACACGATTTCGCTGACGGCCTGGGTGACCTGATTGCCGTCGTCGTCCGTGATCGGCTTAGCCAGCTTCGACACCGTCACCGTCGTCGTCCAGCCGGGCAAGGCCTGATAGTCGACGGTCGCGATCGGGTTGTTCATGTCCAAACGCACATCGACCTTGGTGGTCGATGCCTTGTCACTCTCAGTGGGCACCCGAAACGCGATCGTCGCAAATGCGCCCTGCTGGGCCGACGACGGGCTAACCGTCACGTGCGCGGCTGCGGCGCCCGCGAATGCCAGCGCACCGATCAGGGCTCCGCTGGCGACGACTCCGGCACGCCGTACCCACTTGTGTCGCACTGCAGCTCCCTTGCGGTGAGGACTCTTTCGCACCGAAGCCTTAGTCGTCGTGATCGGCACAAAAGTTCCCCGCCGCCGGCCCTAGCTCCGACGCGCGTCCGTCGCCCTCGGTGCGACGCGCGTCACCCGTTCAGGTCGTTGTCTCGGCCCCCGCCTCCACCACGGCCGACCCGGTCACGGCCGGCTCGACGACGACCGCCTCGACCACGGCCGGCTCGGCCGACGGTTCATCCGGCTCCGCTCCGTCGGGCTCCGGGCCTTCGCGATCCGCGCCTTCGGCCTCCGCGCCTTCGCGGTCCGCGCTGAGCGACCCTGTGCGTTCGGCCAGACCGAACGCGAGACCGCTCAGCTCCCGTTCGGTCGCCACTCGGAGGCTGGCGCCCCGGCCGACGACGATCGCCCAGCACGCGGCCATGCTCACGAGCACATACAGGGGGTACGCGACGGCCGTGACGGTCCACGTTCCCCAGGCCGCCGCGGTCGCGGCGCCACCGCCTACCGCGATCAGGGCGTACGTCACCGCCGTCTCCTCGTGCGGGCTCCGCCACGCGTGAGCGAGGGTGGGGACCAGACCGATGAAGTCGATCACACACGCGGCTCCAACGGCGATCCCGGGCACATCAAGGATCAGCCACAGGCCGAATCCGGCTACAACGAGCACGAAACACGCGATGTCGAGGCGACCGAACGTGCGATCGCCGTAGCGCAGACCAGCGACGACGACCGCCGACGTCACCAGGGTGCCGATGAAGCTGAACGCGGCACTGGGATAGTCGCCGACGCTTGCCGAGGCGGCACCACCCACCGCGGTGAGAAGTGCCCAGGTCAGCCACGTGACGACGCGTGGTTGGGTCTGCCGCTTGGCCGTCGCGACGAGATAGGGAACCGTGCTCGCGGCGCTGAACAGCGTGCTGAGCACCACCAAGCCAACGCGAACGGTGCCCGGCATATCGTCCCTTCTGGCGACAGATCGCCGCTGGGGCGTGCGGCGCTGACGGTCCACACGGTACGGCCTTCGCTCACTGCCGAAAAGACCGCATCGTCGTCGGTTGATGTTCGGCCAGGCCGTACAGCCGGCTAGCCGGCGGTAAGATTCGCGGCCACCGACAGTCCATCGGCGCGAGCGCCGAGCGCGTCCACGTACGTCGTGATCCGACCGACCGCCGCACTGGACGTGTCTCGCGCGACGCCTGAGGCGGCCGATGGGTCGAGCAGGTCAACAACCCGAATGTTCGGCGTCAACGTGACCCACGTCGGAATCGCGACTGCCTTTGTGACCTGCCAATGTCCCGGCGATGTCTCGCTGAACCGGAACACTGGCATGATCCCCTCGCGATTGTCGTTGATCGGATCGGCGTGCCGCGCGACCTGGTTTCCCATTCCGTACACGACCCATTTGGCACCAATGCGCTGGATCGGCTGGACCACGTGTTCATGGCAGCCGAGGATCAGGTCGATATCGGGCGATGCGAGCAGTCGCTGGGCCAGCGCTTTCTGGGCCGCATTCGGTGTGTGCGAATACTCAATGCCCCAATGGATCGAGAGCACGACGATCTGGGCACCGGCCCGTCGCGCCGCGCGGGCGGCGTCGAGGATCGCGGTCGGATCCGTCATGTTCGCGACCCAGTCCTCGCCCGGCGGCCGTCGCAGTCCGTTGAACCCGAACGTGAACGACAACTG
>DASQPR010000536.1:0-8802 GCA_035643815.1 Micromonosporaceae bacterium
GCATACGGGGGGAGCGTTCATCGAGTCATACGTCGCACCGGACATGCACATGCGGCCGGTCGGCGAAACCGTGGCGCTGCTGGAGAGGGCCGGCCTCGAGGTACGTGACGTACACGCGATGCGCGAGCACTACGTCCGGACCGTTGCGTTCTGGCTGGCGACGCTCGAACGGCGCTGGGCCGAGATCGTGGCGATCGTCGGCGAGCCGACCGCCCGAGTGTGGCGGCTCTACCTCGTCGGCGGCGGACTGACGTTCGCCGAGGGCCGGATGGGCGTGGACCAGATCCTCGCGGTACGGCCGACGGTGGACGGCGGCAGCGGGATGCCGGCGGTGCGGGAATACGCGGTCGGGAGTGCGGGTGCCTGACATCGCCGCCGTCGGCGTCAACCTCGCGGTCTCGCTCGGCGTGGCGCTCGTCGTGGTGCTCATCGCGTTCGCCTGCGGTGTCGCGATCGGCAAACACCGAGTCATCGACGTCGCTTGGGGGCTGGGATTCGCGGCGATCGCTCTTGCATCGTCCCTTCTCGCCGCGGGACACGGCTCCGTCGGCAGCCGCACGCTCGCGCCGGCCCTCACGGTGATCTGGGGGGTACGTCTGGCGACGCACATCTTTATCCGTGGCCGCGGCGCGCCGGAGGATCCGCGCTACGCCCAGATGCTCGCGGCCGCGCCCGGCGATCCGAACGTGTACGCGCTGACCCGGGTCTACCTCACCCAGGCCGCCGTCATGTGGTTCGTGTCGTGGCCGGTCCAGGTGGCCGCGTACGACCCGGATCGGTTGTCCGCCTGGATCATTCCCGGCGTGCTCGTGTGGCTGGTCGGCTTCGGGTTCGAGTCGATCGGCGATGCGCAGCTCGCCGCGTTCCGTCGCGACCCGGCGAAGCGGGGCACGGTGTTGAACACGGGGCTCTGGGCCTGGACGCGGCATCCGAACTACTTCGGCGATGCGGCCGTGTGGTGGGGCCTCACCTTGCTCGCCTGCCGCAGCTGGTGGGGGCTGGTCACCATCCCGTCCGCGCTGGCGATGACGTATTTCCTCATGAACAAGACCGGCAAGCCGCTGATGGAGAAGCACATGTCGGACCGGCCGGGCTACGCCGACTACGTCGAGCGGACGAGCGGGTTCTTTCCCCGGCCGCCGAAACGAGCCTGACGAACGCGACGCTGCGCAAGCCCGCCGTATGGGCTTGCGCAGCGTCTCCCCCCGAGAAAGGCTGACAACGCCTCGGTCAGACCCGCTTGGTGTCTCGGCGGAACAGCAGGGCCGAACCGACCACAAACACCAAGAGCCAGGCCACGATGTTGGTGAACGCCGCCCAACCGAACTCGGTCCCGTGGCCGAGCGGCGCATGGGCGAGCTGGTTGACGCCGTACACCGGCATGAATTTGGCCACCGTGGACAGTGATCCCGACAGCACGTTGACCGGGACGAACACGCCGCCGAGGAAGGCCAGGATGCCGAGGATCGGGCCAAGGATCTGCATCACGTTCTCCGACGGCAGCAGATAGCCCATGAACAGGCCGAGCGTGGCGAACACCAGCGATCCGACACACACCGCGAGGCCGCACAGCACCCAATCGTGGGCCGGCATCCGTACACCCCGGATCGCGCCGAAAATGAACAGCACGACGATCGGAATGAGGCCGAGCACCATTGCCGTCAGGATTTTGATCGAGATGTACGCCGCCGGCCGCAGCGGGGTCAGCCGGAGTTGGCGGCTCCAACCCAAAGCCCGCTCGACGGCGACCATCGAGCCGCCACTCGTGCACGCGGTCATCGCGCCGTAGAGCGCGAGGCTCACCATCTCGAACTGCTTATACGTGATCGACGTGCCGGTGATCGTCGCCGTGGCGTTGCCGAACAACGCGTAGATGACGATCGGCATGACGAGCACGAAGACCAACGTGCGACGGTTGCGGAGCATGCGCCGCAACTCGAGCGCGAGGAACGTGAGGTTGAACCCGCCGAGCGGAGGAACGCGACGCTCGGCGTCGGAGGTGGGCAGCGTGGCGGCGCTCATCGGGTGCTCCGTTCGAGGTTGTCGTCTTCGTCGCCGGTCAGCGCGAGGAACGCGTCTTCGAGGTTGTGCGCGGTGATTTCCAGGTCGCGCGCGGCCGTCTCGGTCAGCAGGAATCGCGCCACGGAATCGGAGTCCTTGGCGCGCACCAGGACGGTGTCACCGCGCACCTCGACGTCTTCGACGCCGGGCAGGCTCGCCAGTGCGACGCGGTTCACGCCGGCGAGCGTCGCCCGGACGGTCCGCCCGCTCGCCATCGCCTTGATCTCGGCGGTGGTGCCGTCGGCCACGATGCGTCCCTGACGGATCAATACGATCCGGTCTGCGTAGGCATCCGCTTCGTCAAGGTAGTGCGTCGCGAATAGGACGGTACGGCCACGCGATGCGTCCTCGCGGATGGCGGACCAGAAGTCGCGGCGGCCTTCCACGTCCATGCCGGTGGTCGGCTCGTCCAGCACCATCAGGAGCGGGTCGGAGAGCAACGCCAGCGCAAAGCGCAGCCGTTGCTGCTGGCCGCCCGAGCATTTGCCGACGAGCCGGTCACCGATATCGGCGATGCCGGCCCGCTCGAGCACTTCGCCCGCCGGTCGTGCGTGCGGGAAGAGCGTTGCCGTCAGGCGTACGGTCTCGGCGACCGTCAGGTCCTTCAACAGTCCGCCCGTCTGCATGACGGCCGCGACCTCGCCCCGGGCGATCGCATCGGCCGGCTTGCGTCCGTAGACGGCCACCGAGCCGGCGTCCGGCCGAGACAGGCCCAGCATCATGTCGACGGTGGTGGTCTTGCCGGCGCCGTTCGGGCCAAGGAAGGCAACGATCTCGCCCGGCTCGATGGCGAGCGTCAAATCGTCGACGGCGGTCACGGGACCGTAACGCTTGGTCACGCCGCGGAGAACGACGGCGGGGGTGCCGGCTGCCGCGGCGGTCGGGTTCGTGGTCATGCGTCAGATCGTGGCAGCCACGCCCGTCGGTCTGCAGACCCGTCGATCACCAGATTTACGTGACATCTGTCATCGACCCGTACCGGCATGGTGTTATGCCCCTTTCGCTCCATTGTCAAAGTCGCTCCCTCGGTACCATCGCCGACGGCCGGGCGGATACAGTCGTTAGTCTTTGCGTACGTGTCGAGCGCGCATGTCCTACCTGGGCGTGACGACGGCATCGTCCACCGCATGTGGCCAAAAGGGGTCGAGAGTTGTTCAGCCTGGCGCTTCTCAACGGCGGCATCGGCACGCGCGTCGCGGCCGGCCGCCCGAAGCAGTTCATCGTCGTGAACGGGATACCGATCCTTGTTTATTCGCTGGTCGCGGCCGACAGCGTGGACAGCATCTCGCAGATCGTGCTGAACTATCCGCCCGGGTGGCGGGAGGACGTGGAGAAGATCGTCAACGACTACGCGATCAAGACCCCGATCACGTACGTGGAAGCCGGCAGTTCTCGTCACGAGTCGGTGGGCCGCATGCTCCCGCTCGTCGAGAACGAGCATGTGATCATCCATGAGTCGGCCCGGCCGCTCGTGACCGCCGCCGACTTCGAGCGGATCATCCGGCACGAGCACCCGGACGTCAGCTTCATGCTCCAGATCCCGTTCACGGTCGCGCCGGTCGACCCGGCGACCTCCCGCGTCACCGGGTCGCTGGACCGCGACACGCTCCGCAACGTACAGCTGCCGCAGAAGTTCTCGAAGTCGACGCTGGTGACCGCGCACGCGTACGCCAGTCAGATGGGCGTCGCGTTCACCGAGGACGCCACACTCTGTGCCGTCGCGGGATTCGATGTGCGCTTCATCGAAGGCTCCGACCGCAACTTCAAGGTCACCACCCGGGTCGACATCCAACTCGCCGGCTACCTGCTCGGGAACGAGGCAAACGATGAGTAAGTCGATCATGGTGACCGGTGCGTCGAAGGGCATCGGCCTCGCGACCGTCCGCGAGTTCTTCCTGGCCGACAACGACGTGAGCGACGTGATCGTGCTTTCCCGCCCGTCCGAGGATTTTGACGTCGCAGTGAAGGAATTGCGCGCCACGAACCCGCACGGCAAGACCATCACGCCGTACTACATCGACCTGTCCGACCGCGAGCACGTCGTCGACTTGATGGCCGACATCATGCAGGTGCACCGGCAGGTGGACATCCTTGTCAACAACGCCGGACACACCGCGCCGATGGCGATCCAGCAGATCGACTTCGCCGACTTCGAGCTGACGATGTCGGTGAATCTCTATGCACCCTTCACCATCGTCCAGTCCCTGTTGCACCGGGGAAACACCTTCGACGTGATCGTCAACATCGCGTCCACCGCCGGCATCAACGCGCGCTCCGGGTGGCTCACCTATTCGGCGTCGAAGGCCGCCATGATCAGCATGAGTGCCGTGATGAAGGAAGAACTCGCGATCTATGGCACGCGGGTCGTGTGCATTTCGCCCGGTCGATGCGCCACCGACCTGCGCCGTACGCTCGCGCCGGACGAGGACCCGACCACGATCATGCAGCCCGAGCATGTGGCCGGCGTGATCGCCATGCTGTCGTCGAACGTCGGCCGATTCGTCGACAGCCAGAATCTCGTCGTCCGGATGTGAGCCTGGCGCCGCCAGTTCGGTCGCCGAATCGCCGCAAATAGGGCGATCTTTCCCACAACACCTTGACGGTTCAGGCAATACTGAGTCCATCGACTGCGTACGGGGGTAACGCGCGATGGCAAAAAAGATCGTCCTGATTGTCTTCGGCGTCGTGATCATGCTCGTCGGGCTCGCGGTCACCGCCCTCGGCGTCGCCGGGCTCGCGGTTGGCGGACGCTCCGGCTCGATCCAGAGCGGATATCACGCGGTCGGCACGCCGACGTACGCGTTCGTGTCCAACGCCGAACAGTTGCGCCGGGGCCAGGGCTTCGAGCTGAATTCCGGCCACGCCACCCTGCGCGTCGACGCCCGCAACGGTGGCGAACCCCTGTTTGTTGGAGTCGGGCCGGCGCAACAGGTGACGACCTACCTGACCGGCTCGGCCTACGCCACGGTCACCGACGTCAACTTCAGCCCGTTCCGGATCGAAACCCGGCAGTCGAGCGGCAACGCCCAGCCCGCCCGCCCAGCCGACCAGTCGTTCTGGGTCGCGCAGGCCAGTGGCCCGTCGCCGTCGCTCACGTGGCCGATCGCGAGCGGGGCATACCGGCTCGTGGTGATGAACGCCGACGCGTCGGCCGGTGTACACGGAGATGCCCGACTCGGGCTCCGGATCCCGGGGCTGTTCGGCACGGCGCTCGGCGCCACGATCGGCGGCGGCATCCTGACACTTCTCGGCATCGGCTTATTGATCTGGGGGATTGCGGCGAAGCGCCGGAACGCTATGCCGGGCTACGGCCAGCCCGCTCCGTACGGGCCGGCGACCGGTTATCCGCCACCCGGCGGCTACCCACCACCGGGCGGTTATCCTCCACCGGGCAGTTATCCGCCGGCGACTGGTTACCCACCGCCCGGCGGTTATCCGCCGGCCCCACCTCCGCCGGGTCCGTCCGGTCCGGAGGCGTCGGCGAACCCGGACCCGGGAAGCGTTCCGCCCACCGATCAACCGCCGAGTCAGCCGCCGCCGACCTATATTGACCCGACCGCGCATCCGGCGTCGTCGAGCACCCAGGGCTACGAATATCCGCCGGCGATGCCGGCGAGTTCGGGCACCGAACCGGGCGCGGACATGCCCTGGACCGGTACGGCGCACGCAGCCGGCGATGCCACCGGGGTGCCGGCCGCCGACGCGGCTGGAGATGCGACGACGCAGCCCGGATCGGATGCGACCACTCCCGCGGACCCGGACCGCACAACGGCCCCGCGCCCGCCCGGCGCCCACCGCAAAGACCGGCGGCCGCCTAACCAGTAACCGCCGCGCCGACTAGGTCTGGCGCAACTAGGTCTGGCGCAACGTCAGCGTCGTCCACGCCCCGAGATGAACGCGGTCGCCGTCCGCTAGGGCGACCGGCTCGTTCGCGCGGATCGGATCGGACCCGTCGTTGACGTACGTCCCATTGGCCGAGTCGAGGTCTACGACCGCCCATCCGCCCTGCGCGTGTGGGACGAGTAGAGCGTGGGCGTGGGACACCGCGGGATCTTCCGGCGGTCCCGACAAGTCGATCTGCGGCTCGATGCCGCGCGAGCGACTGCGCCGACCGATCAGGATCTGGTCACCGTCGAGCGCGAAGCGGCGTTCGGGGCAGAACGCGGGAAAGGTGATCGGTTCGGCGTCGGGCTCGGCTTCGTCCTGCATACGCGCGTAGTACGCCGCGTCGGCGCTCACGACGAGTCGCCACCGAGCGGGCGCCGTCGATGCCGGCGTCGATTCGGGCGACTGCGTGGCCGGCGAGCCGTCGGGCGGGACATTAATCGGTGGTGCGTCGCCTTCGGTCGGCGCTGTCGCGACGACATCGGGCGCCAGCCGCGCCATCAGCAGGTCGAAGCCGCAGCTCTCGCAGAATCGCCCGCTGGCCGGCGTCCCGCAATCGGGACAGGGCGTCGGCCCGGTGCCCGGCTCGGGCGTGGTCGTCGGCGTACCCGCGGATGGGCTTGATCCGGCGCCAGCCGATGACGCGGCGGCGATGGCGCCGGATGCGGCCGAAACCGCACCCGATGCAGGCGGCACGCCGCCGATCGGTGCACCGCACACGTCGCAGTAGTCGACCGATTGTGACTGGTGGCCACGGGCGCAGGTGGGCATCAGGAGGCGGCCTTCTTCACTCGGATCGTCTGTACTGAACGGACGCTGGCGAGTTCGGCATCGACGCCTGCCACGCGCTGCTTCAAGCGTACGGTGCCGGTGCGCTCGTCGACGACGTCGACGACCTTGGCGAGCAGCTTCGCGGTGCCGTCGTGACCGGACTCGGCGGCCAGTTGCACCGCGCGACCGAGCTTCGAGGTGGCGGTTTCGATGTCGCCCGCATCGCGAGCCGCCAGCCCCTCCTGAATCGCCTCCGCGAGCTCGGCCTGACCGGTGTAGTGGGCGACGCGCTGATTGATCTGAGTGGACAGTGCGCTGTCCTCGGTCCAGGTCGCGAGCACGAGCGCCTGCGCGAGCACTGTCGCCTGAGCGCCGCTGCCGGTGGCCAGGCTGACGCGCGCGGCGAGCAGCTCCTCGCCGAGGGCGCCCGCTGGCACTGCGACGGATACGTGATAGTCGCGGCTCTCCGAACCCCACGCTCCGGTGGGGTAGTCCCCGATGCGTTCGCTCACTGCGCTTCGGCGGCCGGTCAAATCCTCGACCTGTGGAAACGCCTGCTTGACAAACTGGATGGTCGATCCGATGGGGGTCCACAGCCGCAGCGATACATCGGCGAGCGCCTTGCCCATTGCCGCCCTCGTCATCGCCTGGAATGCCGCCGGCAGCTCGCGCGGATCCTCGAGGCCATCCGCGGTGCCGAGAAGAGTCGAGGCCACCAGCCGCAACTCGTCGGCGACCCAGTCATTGCCGATACCGCGGCTGTCACACACGAATCGGCCCTCGCAGGCGCGCAAGCGCTGCTGCAACGCGTCCCGCGGCTCGTGCTGATCGCGACCATCGGTGAGCATGATCGCGTGGCGGATGTCGGCGCTGCTGCGCGCAAACAGCTGGTTGGCGAGTGTGAGCCAGGTGCCGATCGCCGTGCCGCCGTGCGCCACGAGCTCCGCCACGGCCCGCTTGGCCTCGGCCCGGGTCTGCGGCGACGCCGCCCGCAGCTCGTTCGCGTAGGGGTAGACCATCGACGCGTCGGCCCGCCCGGCGATGACCGCGAACTCCACTCCATCCCGGAGCGTGTCAATCGCCGTGGCGGTGGCGGCCTTGGCGGCGGCCATTTTGGTGCCGGGATTGTCCATCGAGCCCGAGCAATCGATCATGATGACCTGAGCCGCCGTCGGCACCGCCGCGACCGTACCGCCCGACGATGTCACCGTGATCACCGCGTCCACGACCTGACCACCGGCGGGCAGGTATTGGTTCTGGAACACCTCGAGCTGGAACGTCGGCTGATCGGGGTTCACGGAAATCGCTCCTTCGGGGGGTGGCGGGCGCGACGACCGCGTCGCCCCGCGTCGGCTGGGATCCGCCGCTCGGTATCGGCCGCTTCAGTGCGGCCCCTCCACTTCCGGAGGGTAGGGCAGCACGGCAACGGTGACGTTGTCCTGACCGCCGGCTTCGAGCGCGAGCCGGACGAGAGCCGAAGCGACCTCGATCGGCGTGCCGGCCGGAGTGGCGTTGGCCAGCTGATCTGGCCGGGGAACGTATCGGTAGAGTCCGTCGCTGCAGACGATGACGCGTCCCGGTCCAGGCGGGGTGAGCGCGAATGTGTGTGGCTCGGTGTCGGTGGCGTCGGCTCCGAGCCAGCGGATCAACGCGCCGGCGTTCGGAGCGTCGGATGCCATCGCGACGCCGGCGGCGCTCAGCTGCCCGGCGAGTGTGTCGTCGACGGTCAGGCACAACGGGCTGCCCGGCGTGCCGACGTCGGGCACCCAGTAGGCCCGGCTATCGCCCACCCAGCCGACCGTGATGGTGGCGGACGTCACGACGGCCGCCACGAAGGTGGTGCTCGGCGGATTCGGGTTCCCGTCTTCGCCGGCCGCCGACGCCGCGGCGGCCTGAGCCGCCGCGGTCGCGTCGTGGAGCACCGCGACGGCGCCGCCTTGGGTCACCTCATGGGTGCCGACGTCGTCAGACATCTCGGGTTCGGCCACGGCGTCGGCCGTCTCGGGTTCGGCGTTTGCGGGCGGCTCGGCGTTTGTCGGCGGCTCGGCGTTTGCCGGTGGTGCGGCGATTGTCGGCTGCGCCGCG
>DASQPR010000537.1:0-5282 GCA_035643815.1 Micromonosporaceae bacterium
AACGCGGGCAGCGCCCGCATGACCTCGGTCGGTTCGTGCCGATCGATCGCGTGGATCCGTTGCTGGGTCAGCCACATCTGCGCGAGCCATAAAAGTAGTGCCGCCGCGACCGCGATCGCGCCGAGCACCGTGAAGCTGTCCCGGGTCGCCAGCCGTACCGTCAGCAGCACGACGGCGGTGCTGGCCAGGGCCGTACGCCGCCAGGCCAGCCGGGTCCGCTCCGCGCTCGCACCGTCCGCGCCGCTCCACATCGGTCCGCGCTGGCCGCCGGTCGGGACTTTCGTCATCGTTGGCCGGTCACTTCGTATGCCCGGGTAGCACGATCGCGACCAGGAGCGCGATTGACCCGACCCCCACGGCAACGGCAAGGATCGCGGGGAAATGTGAAGCGGGCAGCGGCTTACCGAGCCTCATCGCGCGCTCGCAGCGAGCCCAGTGATCGATCGCTCGAATCGCGATAACGCCGCCGAGGGCCATGAGGATGATCGCGAGCACCTCGCGCAGGTGCGGCACGTGCAGCGGCGGGAGGAAGCCGGCAATGGCCAACCCGCCGCCGAGCAGCGCGAGACCGGTCCGGATCCAGGCCAGGAACGTGCGCTCGTTGGCGAGCGAGAACCGATAGTCGGGCGTCGTGCCGACCTCGCGGACCTCGTGCGGGTCGAACCATCGACGCACGTTCGTGAGCACAGCGTCATTATCGCCGTCGTGCGTTCGGACTCGTGCCGTGTGCCGATCTCGTCGATGAATATGGGCATATCTCCTGGCCGGACGCCGTCCGGCGGACAGGATGAAGCCATGACCGACTACAGCGATTCTGAGAAGCAGTCACTGCGCGATGCCGCCTACGGGGCGGTCTTCCTGGTCTCCAAGGCCGAACCGGGCATGCTCGACATGGTCAAGGAGAGCTTCGCCGCGTCGAAGTCGTTCGCCACGGCGAGTGGCGACATGCAAGGCGTGTTCCGTGGGATGAGTATGCCGAGCGTCCCGAAGGGCAACGCGGCCGATCTCGAGGCCGGCGTGCTCAGCGAGTTGTCGAACTCGGTCAAGGCGCTGGAACAGAAGGCGCCGGCCGATGCCGACGCGTACCGACACATCGTGATCGATGCCTGTACCAACGCGGCGAAGGCGGCAAAGGGTGTGAGCGCGCCGGAGACGGCGATGCTCGGGAAGGTTACTGCGGCGCTCGGCTCGTAGAACTTGGGTTGGGCCTGGCCTGATCGACCCCGGCGCAGCGGTCAGGCTTGATCTACGCCGGGGTCGATCAGGCCAGGCAACCGTGCGCTCAGCGGCGTCGTGCGTGCGGTTAGGGCTTTACGGGTGTACGTGGGACCGCGAACGGTTACGTGGCGGCGGCGCGTGTGCCATCGACGGCCGGCTCATCGCTCGGCATTTCGGTGGGCTATTTCGGGGGGCGGGCGGGGGAGGGGTCGAAGATCGGGGCAAACAGTGCGCGGATTTCGTCGTGCACGCAGGCCTCGCGGATCTTCCCGCACGTGCACCGATGGTCGGCCGGGGCCGGTCGGGCACGGTGGGCGGCGGCCAGCGGAGGCGGCTCCGGGATCGAGGGTCCATGCGGAATCTCGGTGGGCTCGACGGACGAAGCATGCCCGAAAAGCGGTGCGACTTGTGGTGGCATATCCGACACCTCCCGCTATGGTGCCTACGCTAGCCCGCTCCACCGCACCGCCGTCGTGACTTCATTCACGCAGCCGTCTTCTCGCGGCACTACATTACTGACTAGTAACATTCGGCTCAGTGGTCAGTCCCACACACCCAGAAGTTGACCGATGCGTCGACGGGCAGAAAACTCGCGGACAGCGTCGTTGAATTGGGAGGTCGTCGAGCCGGGATGAATATCGTCGTACTCGTCAAGCAGGTGCCCGACTCCGGGTCGGAACGCAACCTGCGCAGTGACGACAAGACCGTCGACCGTGCGTCGGCGAGCAATGTGATCAACGAGATGGACGAGTACGCCATCGAAGAGGCACTCAAGATCAAGGAAGCACACGGCGGCGAGGTCACCATCCTGACGATGGGTCCGGCGTCGGCGACGGAATCGATTCGTAAGGCGCTGTCGATGGGACCGGACAAGGCGGTCCACGTGCAGGACGACGCGTTGCACGGCTCATGCACGCTCGCCACGTCGAAGGTGCTGGCCGCGGCGCTCGGCACGCTGGGCGCCGACATCATCATCTCGGGCGCCGAGTCAACCGATGGGCGAGTCCAGGTCATGCCGCAGATGCTGGCCGAGCGCCTCGGCATAGCCGCGGTGACCGGCGCGCGCAAGCTCACCATCGAGGGAGAGTCGCTGACCGCCGAACGGCAGACGGAAGAGGGCTTTGAGGTTGTCACGGCCTCGACGCCGGCGGTCGTGTCGGTCTGGGACACCATTAATGAACCGCGCTATCCGTCGTTCAAGGGCATCATGCAGGCCAAATCGAAGCCGGTCACGGTGTTGTCGCTGGCCGATCTCGGTATCGCCGCCGACGAGGTGGGTTTCGCGGGCGCGTCCAGCACCGTCGTCGACGCCACCAAGCGGCCGCCGCGCCAGGCCGGCCAGCGTGTCGAGGACTCCGGTGAGGGTGGCGTCGCGCTCGTTGAATTCCTGACCGCCGAGAAGTTCGTCTGAGTGGGGGCCGATCCGATGTCTGAAGTTCTCGTAGTCGTTGAGCACGCCGGCGGGGTGGCCAAGAAGGTCACGCTGGAGATGCTGACGCTGGCCCGCGATCTCGGAACGCCGGCCGCGGTGGTCTTCGGCGCGCCAGGCACCGCGGCCGCGATCACCGACAAGCTCGGCGAATTCGGCGCCGCCAAGGTGTACGTCGCCGAAAGCGACGATATCGACGGTCATCTAGTGGCGCCGAAGGCGGCCATTCTGGCGAACCTCATCACGACCGTGCAGCCGGCCGCCGTCCTGCTCGGCTCGACGCAGGAAGGCAAGGAGATCGCCGCACGGGTCGCCGTAAAGCTCGACAACGGCCTGCTGACCGACGTGCTGTCACTCGATGCCGACGGCACCGCGACACAGACCGTCTTTGCGGGCACGACGATCGTCAAGTCGCAGGTCAGTCGCGGTCTGCCGTTGGTGACCGTACGCCCGAACTCGCTCACGCCAACACCCGCGCCGGCGGCGGCGGAGGTCGAGACGCTCGACACGACCGTCGACGACTCGGCCAAGCTCGTGAAGATCGTCGAGCGTAAGGCCGAGCAGAAGGGCTCGCGTCCGGAACTCACCGAGGCATCGATCGTAGTGTCCGGCGGACGTGGCGTCGGCAGCGCCGACAACTTCAAGCTGGTCGAGGAGTTCGCCGATCTGCTCGGCGCGGCCGTCGGAGCCTCGCGCGCGGCCACCGACTCGGGTTTCTACCCGCATCAGTTCCAGGTCGGACAGACCGGCAAGACCGTGTCGCCGCAGCTCTACATCGCACTCGGCATCTCCGGCGCGATCCAACACCGCGCCGGCATGCAGACGTCCAAGACGATCGTCGCCGTGAACAAGGACTCCGAGGCGCCGATCTTCGAGTTGGCGGACTTTGGCGTCGTCGGGGATCTGTTCAAGGTCGTACCGCAGGCGGAGGAAGAGATTCGTAAGCGTCGTTGACGCTCTTGAAAGGCCGGCCCCCGTCTTACCCACTCGACTTTGAAGAGCCATTAGGTCTTCGTGGGTCAGGCGGGGGCCGGCCTTTGTCGTGGGTGCGGTCCGTCGATCGCGTGGGGTTAGGGCTTTCGGGGGTACGTGGTACGGGACGGCGGACGTGATGTAGGAGCCGCTCCGTGATCCGTGATCTTGCAGCAGAAGGTGCCAGTCGGCTCCAAGATCAGGCCCTTGGTGCTGCAAGGTCACGGATCTTCCGTCGGGTCGGCGCGGAGACGAGATCGCGCGGAAATGTACGGGAGGGGCGGGCGAGGCGCACGTAGAGTGGCCGGGTGTCACGGTCGGTGGGGCCGCCGAAGGGGCTCGAGATTAGGGTCGCGGATAAAAGCGACCTGGACCCGCTCGTGACCGCAATGGGGCAGCCCGACTTCTTCACCGATCGGATCGGTCGGACGCGGCAGGGCGCCGGCGAACTCCTCGTTGCATGGCTCGACGGCGAAGTCGTCGGCGACGTCTACCTCTACCGCGAGGTCCATGAGGAGCCGGAGTTGCGGCGCGAGTTTCCCGGCGTACCGGTGCTCAATCATTTGGAAGTGACCCCGGCCTGGCAAGGGCGGGGGATCGGAACGGCGCTGGTCCACGCTTGCGAGGCCACCGCTCGTGAGCGTGGCCACGACGTGCTGATCCTTGGCGTCGGGCTGGACAACCCGCACGCCAAGCGGCTCTACGAGCGTCTCGGGTACGTCGACTGGGGATGTGGTCCGGTCATCACCCGCTGGACCGAGCCGGACGGTGCCGCCGGCATCCGCTACGTGTCGCTGGACATGGACGTGATGGTGCGGTCGATGGCGGCGCCTCCGATCGATGCTTGGGCGCCGTGGCATCCGCGCGTGATCGCCGACCGGTTGGCAAATGTCGACCGGCCGTGGCACGTCGCCGGCGGCTGGGCGCTCGAGCTGTGGCGCAGCGATCACGGCCTCGGCCCGCTCCGCGAACATGGCGACCTGGAGATCGCGATCCCGCGGGCCGCCTATCCGACGTTTGCCACCGCCTTCGGCGACCTCGACTTGTACGGCGTGCATGCCGGCGCCGTCT
The DNA here is from genome assembly GCA_035643815.1 of Micromonosporaceae bacterium. GTDB lineage: Bacteria > Actinomycetota > Actinomycetes > Mycobacteriales > Micromonosporaceae > DASQPR01. Next base: position 4,691 of record DASQPR010000537.1, read on the forward strand.
GGCCACTACGTGGCGCGAAGCCGAGGGGACACGTACGGCAGGTCTGGGTCGCCGAGGGCGGTCGTTACCGTACGGACCTGTTCCTCGAGACCGGCGGCGACCGTACGTGGATCTTCCGGCGCGACGACCGCATACGCCGGCCGATGCGTCGTATGGTCGCGCGCACCCGAGACGGCGTGCCTTACCTGCGTCCCGAGGGCGTCCTGCTCTACAAGGCGGCGGGCATGGCGGCGGGCATGGCGGCAGGCAACGCGGCGGGAAAGCAGCCGGACAAGGCAGCGGCCGCCCGGCCCAAGGACCAGGCCGATTTCGATGCGGTGGCCCCCGATCTCGACCCCGAATCGGCAGGGTGGCTCGTCGGTGCGCTGTCCACGGCCTATCCCGGCCATCCGTGGATCGCGACGCTGCAATCCGTCGCCATTCGGTAAGGGGCGTTGGGCCGGCAGACGACGCCTGACGGCGGATAGGCTGTGGGGTGATGGCTTACTTTGATCACGCCGCGACGACCCCGATGCTCGACGAGGCGCTGGAGGCGTACGTAGCCGCCGCGCGCGAGGTCGGCAACGCGTCATCCCTGCATGCGCCCGGCCGC
>DASQPR010000538.1:0-15582 GCA_035643815.1 Micromonosporaceae bacterium
GCCGTGCACGGCCACGTGATCGGCACGTACCTGCACGGTCCGGTCCTCGCTCGCAACCCGGAGTTGGCCGACCTGCTACTCGGATGGGCTCTGGGCCGGCCGCTCGAACGGGTCGACGACACCAGCGCCGTCGGGCGGCAACGGCTCGGCGACGATCCGCTGGGGCGCTACGGCTCGGTGAGTCGGCGTTAAAGCGGGCTGGTGACGACGGCAGGGCGACGGCACGCCCGGATGGGTAACGCCAGGGTCGTTATCGGTCGGCCTTAACGTCACTGGCGTTCCCAGATCGTGGATCTTCCAACGCCGATGCGGCCCGATCCCAGGCCAGCGCTGATTTCACCCAAGAACGGGCGTCTGTCGTGGCCGCTTAGGCTTGACACGTGACAATTTCCCGCGGCTGGGCCGCCTTCCTGATCGGCGTCGGCGTCTGGAACTGGGTCATCTGGCCGCGGTTCGCGCTCGCGATCTGGGATGACTCCCGCGCGTGGTCCACGGGCACGGTCGGGCACGGCGCTCCGACGTCATTTCTATGGGTGCACGCCGGCCTGATCGTGGCCTCGCTCGCGATCGGTACGACCGCCGGGATACTCGGCATTCGCGCGTGGCGCGCCGCCTCCCGGCGTCCGGTTGAGACAGACGACCGGCGAGACCGGATCGGAAGTGCCTCCGCAGAGTAAATCCGGTGTCGGCGCACCCAGGTCAGCGATCGTTGAGATCTTGGGCTTGTCCACCTTAAATCGGTGGCGGATAGGTGGAAATCCCCAAGATCACGGATGTCCGACCGTACCGTTGCTCGCGTCACCGCGGGGGCGGGATCACCCTCAGATGGCCGCGACGGCCGACCTGCGCATCAATGGCGGCGAGGTCCTCCCGACCCGGCACCGGACGGCCGGCTTCCCGTACGGCTTCGGCCAGCGCTACAAGATCGTCCACGCTGTGCGGCGGCGGGTCGAACTCGCCCTCATGGCGGACAAGATCCCAACCCCGCGGCGCGGTCAAGCCCCGAGCGTGCTGTTCGCAGAGGTCGTACGAGTGAGGTTCGGCGAAGGCGGCGAGCGGGCCGACGACGGCGGTCGAATCGGCGTAGACGTAGGTCAGCGTCGCGACAGCAAGCCGGGGGCAGCCGTTGCGGGAGCAACGCCGTGGAGACCTCACCGCCGCACGCTATCGCCGCGAGCCGTGGACCGGTGGCTTCGACACGCCGCGATTCGCCGCGGTCGGTGCGTGCCAGCGCTGTGTCTCCGTGACGACGTGGCGCGCGGGCGGGGGCGCGCGGGCTGTTGAGCGGCGCTACGCTCACACCGTGAGCAGCCCTGACCGCGCCCGACGGCGTCCCGGTTCGCCGTCGCACCGCGACCGGCGGGACCGGCACGGGCGCGGCTTACGCGGTCGGCTGGTGCCGGCGAACGTGCCGCTATTCCGGACGAAGTCGGAGATCTTCGACGATCTGGTGCTCGACGCGATCGAGGGACTCGAACTGACATACAGCCGCGAGCTGGCCGGCGTCGAGTTCGCGGTCGAGGACGTGCCGCCGGATCTCAACGTGTACGACTCGGACGTGCTGGAGGACGGCGAGGTGCCGCTGGCACGGCTGTTGCCGGGTGCGCCCGGCCGGCCGAACACACCGGCGCGCATCGTCCTCTACCGCCGGCCTCTGGAATTCCGCGCGATCGACAATGAGGATCTCGCTGACCTCGTTCACGACGTGATCATCGAGCAGGTCGCGAACCTCCTCGGCATCGATCCCGAGGAAATGGATTAAAGATCACCACGTGACGTAGGTGCGCCGCGGCCGGATGACCCGGCCGCGGCGCCATGTTCGTCAGGCTGCGCGCCGCTTCAGCTTGCGGCGCTCGCGCTCCGACAGGCCACCCCAGATGCCGAAGCGTTCATCGTGGCCGAGTGCGTACTCAAGGCATTCGTCTTTCACTTCACACCGCGAGCAGATCCGCTTCGCTTCGCGCGTGGATCCGCCCTTCTCGGGGAAGAACGCTTCCGGATCGGTCTGCGAGCACAGTGAGCGCTCCTGCCATTCCGGAGCGTCACCGAGCAGGTCGGCTCCGGCGACACGGCCTTCCATCAGTAATGCCTCCTTCTTGCGCGCCGGCACGCCGACGCAACCCCCACAAGACGTACGGCGTTCCGATGCCATCGGTTATCCGCACGGCGTTGCGCATTAGTCCGAACAGTGACGGTTTGATATATCCCGTTCGAACAACCCCATCCGAATTACACGCGTGTAAGACGTGCGCCGTCAAGCGGAACCTGATAAATGGGGCCGTACGGTGGACGTGCGATCACTGACCGTACTCATCGATCGAATACAGGTCCGGGATCGGCTGACCCGGGAGGCATCTCTGCCCGCCGTTGTCCTATCGATCCAACGGGCAACAGGTAACGCCTTACCGGCGAGTCGGGGCGAATTTGCATCGTGTCGTGACCATCCGCGTCAATCTCGACCGTCAAGCGCGAATCCGTTTCGTACCAACGAATTGGTGGGTCAGACCGTCGCGTAGGTCGTCGTCCGCTGACGGGCCGGCCGGCCGGCGGCCGCAGCGACCGCCTGCAACTGCTCGATCGTGCGGGCCGACCCGTGCTGCGAACCGGCCATCCGCGAGATCGTCTCCTCCATCAGCGTGCCGCCCAGATCGTTGGCACCCCCCCGCAACATCGCGACGGTCCCGTCGTCGCCGAGTTTCACCCACGAGCATTGGATGTTGTCGATCCGGCCGTGCAGGGCGAGACGGGCCATCGCGTGCACGACACGGTTCTCGCGCCAGGTCGCGCCGGCGCGGGCGATGCCGGCCAGGTAGATCGGTGCGTTCGTGTGGATGAACGGCAGTGCGACGAATTCGGTGAACCCGCCGGTACGGTCCTGCAGATCGGCCAGCACCCGCAGATGGCCGAGCCAGTGCCGGGGATGGTCGACGTGGCCGTACATCATGGTGGCGCTCGACCGCAGGCCAACCTCGTGTGCGGTGGTCACGACGTCGATCCAGGCGGCCGCCGGCAGCTTGCCCCTCGTCAGCACCCATCGCACGTCATCGTCGAGGATCTCCGCCGCCGTACCGGGAATCGTGTCCAGGCCGGCTTCGCGCAGCTCAACCAGCCAATCGCGGACGGACACGCCGGCCTTGGACGCAGCGGTCACGATCTCCATCGGCGAGAAGGCGTGCACGTGCATGCCGGGCACACGCGCCTTGATGGCGCGGACGAGATCCGCGTAGCCCGACTTCGGCATCTTCGGATCGATGCCGCCCTGCATGCAGACCTCGGTCGCGCCGAGGTTCCACGCCTCTTCGGCCCGGTCGGCCACCTGCTCGACCGACAGCCGGTAGGCGTCCGCGTCGCGCTCGCGCTGCGCGAACGCGCAGAAGCGGCAGCCGACGTAGCAGACATTGGTGAAGTTGATGTTCCGGTTGACCACGTACGTGACGTCGTCGCCGACCACGTCGGCGCGCAGTTCGTCGGCGAGCCGCGTCACCTGGTCGAGCGGTGCGCCGTCGCATTCGAACAAGGCCATCGCGGCTGCCTCGTGCTCCGGGCGTAGCAACGCGGACGGATCATCGGCGGCGAGCCGCAGACCGACCGCCACATCGTCACCGGCCAGGACGGCGGGCGACCCGGGCGCCGCGACTCCGAGTCGAGCCGTGGACAACGCGTGCGACGCGACCTCGGCCCAATCGCCGTAGACCGAGTCGAAGTCGCTGCGCCGGTCGTCGGTCCGGCCGACGGTGTCCACCTCGGCGAACAACTCCGTACGGCCACCGGCCACGTACGCGTCGTCCGGCTCCTGCCACGGCCGGCCGACCGGGAGTGCCGCCTCGATGGCCAACCCGGTGACCGGGTCGGACAGCGCCGCCACGTGTGCCGCCAGGCGCGGATCGAGCCACGGGACGCCGCGGCGCACGTACTCCGGGTAGATCGTCAGTCGTTCGGCCAGCCGGAAGCCGGCGTCGGCCGTCTGGGCCGCGAGTTCGTCGATGGCCGGCCACGGCCGCTCGGGGTTGACGTGATCCGGGGTGAGCGGCGAGACGCCGCCCCAATCGTCGATCCCAGCCCGCAACATGAGCCGGTACTCGTCGCCGATCAGGTTCGGCGGCGCCTGGATGCGCATCCGTGGGCCGAGCACGATCCGCGCCACCGCGATCGTCGCGGCAAGGTCGTCCAGTTCGGCATCCGGCATGCCCCGCATGGCCGTGTCCGGCTTCGCGCGGAAGTTCTGAACGATGGTCTCCTGGAGATGGCCGTATTCGCGAGCGCTCGATCGGATCGCGAACAGCGATTCCGCGCGTTCGGTCGGGGTCTCACCAATGCCGATGAGGATGCCGGTGGTGAACGGCACGCCGACTCGGCCGGCATCGGCCAGCACGCGCAGACGAACCGCCGGCTCCTTGTCCGGCGACCCGAAGTGCGGATTGCCCGGCTCGCTCCACAGCCGCGTCGACGTGGTCTCGAGCATCATGCCCATGCTGGGCGCGACGGGCTTCAATCGCTGGAGGTCGGCCCAGCTCAGCACGCCCGGGTTCAGGTGCGGCAGCAGACCGGTTTCCTCCAGGACGGCGATCGCACACGCCCGCAGGTAATCCAGCGTGGACTCATAACCGGCCGCGCCCAGCCACTCGCGGGCCGCCGACCAGCGCTCCTCCGGCCGGTCGCCCAGCGTAAAGAGCGCCTCCTTGCAGCCGAGCGCGGCACCCTGCGCGGCGATGGCCACAACCTCGTCCCGGCTCAGGAACGGTGCGTCGAGCCGATGCGGGACGGTCGCGAACGTGCAGTAATGGCAGCGGTCCCGGCACAGGCGGGTGAGCGGGATGAAGACCTTCTTCGAGTACGTCACGACGCCCGGCCGGCCGGCATCGACCAGGCCGGCGTCGCGGATGCCGCCGGCGATCCGTACGAGCTCGTCGAGGGCGGGGCCACGCGCGCTCAAGAGCACCGCCGCCTCGTCGATGTCGAGCACCCGGCCGTCGGCGGCCCGATGCAGCGCCCGCCGCGTCGCCGAGTCGATCAGGTCATGCCCGCGCTTGCCGTCGCCGCTGTCTGATCCCACATGCGAAGCCTAGATCGTGCCGGTGACGGCCGAGACCGCCGTGCCGTGCAATCGCCGTCACACCGCCGCTGCGTAGCGCAGCCGCGAGGCGCATGACACCGGGCCTGATGTCCACGCGCCGGGACCGGCCGGCAAGATGGGCGTATGCACATCGTGGTCCTCGCCGGCGGCATCGGCGGCGCGCGCTTCCTCACCGGCGTACGGGCGGTCGCCGAGCAACGCACCGCCGCTGGCGATCCGACAACTGTCACCGCCATAGTCAACGTCGGCGACGACGTCACCATGCACGGCCTGCGGATCTGCCCCGATCTGGACAGCGTGATGTATACCCTGGCCGACGCGGCCGACACCGAGCGTGGCTGGGGTCGCGAAGGCGAAACCTGGGTCATCAAGGCCGAACTTGCGGCGTACGGCGCCGAGCCGACCTGGTTCGGCCTGGGCGACAAGGACGTGGCCACGCACCTCGTCCGGACCCGCCTGCTGGCTGCCGGCCACCCGTTGTCGACCGTGACCGCGACATTGTGCGAACGCTGGCACACCGGCATCACACTGTTGCCCGCCTCCGACGACCGGCTGGAGACGCATGTGGTCGTCGGCGGGGCGACCGCGCCGAGCGGCACCGCACCGGGCGCCGACGGCGAAACCGAACCGGAGCGGGCGATCCACTTCCAGGAATGGTGGGTACGGCACCGGGCCGGCCTGGCCGCGCGACGCTTCGTCTTCGTCGGCGCCGAGTCGGCCAAGCCGGCCGCCGGTGTGCTGGACGCCGTCTCGACCGCTGACATCATCCTGATCGCGCCGAGCAATCCGGTCGTCTCGATCGCGCCGATCCTTGCGGTCGGCGGCCTCCGCGACGCGCTCGTCGGTGCGCCGGCAAAGATCGTCGGCTACTCGCCCATCATCGGCGGCTCACCCGTACGGGGTATGGCCGACAAGTGTCTCGCCGCGATCTCGGTGGAGGTGAGCGCGGAGGGCGTGGGCGGCCTCTACGGCGCTCGCTCGGAGGCTGGCCTCCTCGATGCGTGGCTGGTGGACGACTCCGACGCGGGGACTTCGGTGCCCGGCGTCGCCGTACACGTGGGACCGTTGTGGATGACGGACGTCGACACCACCGCCGACATGGTCCGGCGCGGACTTGACGCGGTGTCGGCATGACCGACGTACCAGCTGGGCTCGCGATCCTGCCGATCACCGGACTTGGCGACGTCCGGCCGGGTGACGACCTCGCCGACATGATCGCCCGAGCCGCACCCTGGCTCGCTGACGGCGATGTGCTCGTCGTGACGAGCAAAATCGTCTCGAAGGCGGAGGGCGCACTGGCGGCCGTACCGCCGGAAGAGGGCCCGGACCGCGACGAGGCGCGAGCGGGCGCACTCGCCGCCGAGACGGCGCGGGTGGTCGCTCGGCGCGGCCCGACCAGCATCGTGGCGACACGGCACGGCTTCGTCATGGCCGCGGCCGGCATCGACGCGTCCAATGTGGACCCCGATCATCTCGTGCTGTTGCCCAAGGATCCGGACGCGTCCGCGCGCGCATTGCGGTCGCAGTTGCGCGACCAGCACGGACTCGACGTCGTGGTGATCGTCTCGGACACGATGGGCCGGCCGTGGCGCAACGGCCTCACGGACGTGGCGCTCGGCGTCGCGGGCGTCGAGGCCATCCACGACTATCGGGGCGAACGCGACGCCTACGGCAACGAGTTGCAGATCACCCAGATGTCGCCGGTGGACGAACTCGCCGGCGCGGCCGAGCTCGTCAAAGGCAAATACGACCAGGTGCCGGTCGCGGTCGTGCGCGGCCTGCGCATCACGGGCACACCCGACGGCGAGGGCGCGGCGATGCTCGTCCGGTCCGCCGACACAGACATGTTTTCCCTGGGTACGGCCGAAGCCAGGGCCGACGGCCTGCGGCTCGCAACGCGGCTCGACGACGCCGATGTGCTCGCCCACACGTGGCCGGTCGCGTCCGTCGCGGCGATGGCCGGTTCGGCTACCCCGGTTTCCGAGGACATAGCGCGCGCGGTCGCCGCCGCAGCCACGGCGTGTCCCGAGATCGCGTTTTCCACGGCCGAGCCAGGCTTGCTCGAAACGTCCGCGCCGGCCGAGCGATCCGGGCTATCCGGGCCGGCCGGAGCGTCGCGGACCGACGGCGCGGTGGCGCGGCTGACTGTGACGCTGCCGGCCGACTCGACGGTCGTCGTCGGCGCGCAAGCCGGAGCCGCCATCCACATCTTCCGCGCCTCGCTAGCGTCCGCCGGCTATCTCACGACCTGGCTTCGGCCCGAGGCCGACCCGGCCGCGGGTGCGGAACCCGCCAGATCCCCGATCGCCCTCGGAACCATCACCGTCCGGCCGCGTCCGAACCCCTGAGCCGCCGCCGCTATCCGTCCGCGGCGGCCCCGCGACCGTCTGGCGGCCGTGGCGCGCCCGCAATCTTGGGGATATCCACGTATCCGCCGCCGATTTAAAGTGGACAAGCCCAAGATCCCCGGATCCAAGCGTCCACGACCGACCCGCCCAAGATGATGTTGGGCATGTGCACGTATGACCGCCTCCGGATAGGTGCACTTGTCCAAGATCATGTATGGCGAGCCACGGCGGCCGAGTAGGTCGCGGCGGTGGGGGCGGCTTGCACACGACGACCTAAACGCCCTGCCGTCGCCGTGTGTAAGCCGCCCCCCCGCCGTTGAACCGACGTCAGATGAAGCGCGAGTCCCCGCGTTCCTTGAGTTCGTCGACTAGCTTCTTGACCTCTTGCGCCCGCTCGCGCTTGCAGACCAGGACGACGTCCGGCGTGTCCACCACCACGAGATCCTGGACACCGAGGACCGCGACCAAGCGATCGGAGTGCGGAACGATGATCGACCCCGCGGTGTCGTACAGAAGGATGTCCGGCTTGTCGCCACTGGCCGCGACCACCACATTGCCGGCGTCATCGGGCGGTAGCACGTTGCCGAGCGAATCGAAGTCGCCGATGTCGTTCCAGCCGAAGTCACCGGGGACGGTCGCGACCAGACCGGCCGACGACGCGCCCTCCATCACGGCGTAGTCGACCGAGATCTTGGTGAGCGTCGGCCACACCTCGCCAAGCACCTCGTCGCGGTCCGGGGTGTCCCAGGCCTCCGCGATGCGTACGACACCGCCGTGCAACGCCGGCTGCTGTCGAGCCAACTCACCGAGGAACACACCGACCCGCCAGACGAACATGCCGGCGTTCCAGTAGTAGTCGCCCGAGGCGACGTACGCCGTCGCGACCTCGCGCGATGGCTTTTCGCGGAACTGCTCGACCCGTCGGACCGGGCCGCCGTCGACCAGGCCGCCGCACTGGAGATATCCGTACCCGGTTTCGGGATGCGTCGGTGTGATCCCGATCGTCATCAAAAAGCCCTGGTCGGCCCCAGCGATGGCGGAGCGTACGACGCTGGCGAAGCGAGCCGAGTCGTGGATGAGATGGTCGGCCGCAAACGCACCCATCACGGCGTTCGGATCGCGCCGATCGATCAGCGCGGCGGCCAGTGCGATAGCCGCACAGGAGTCCCGCGGCGACGGCTCGATCAGGATATTGTCCGCCGGTACGTGGGCCAGTTGGCGGGCCACACCGGCCGCGTGGGCGGCTCCGGTCACTATGTACGTGTCCTCGGGGGCCGCTAGCGGAGCAAGGCGGTCGACGGTGGCCTCCAGCAGCGTGGCGGCGGTGCCGGTCAACGCGTGCAGGAATTTCGGGTGGCCGACCCGCGAGAGTGGCCACAGTCGGGTGCCACCGCCGCCAGCCGGAATGACCGCGTAGAACATCCGCCCATCATGCCGAGTCGGTTCCAGCCCCGTCGCCCCAGGTTCAGTGTCGGTCGGCAATTGTCCGCCAATTCACGGTAAAGACCCATTTGAGGGTGTCGTCGTCAGGTTGTCCCAGGGCGCATCCGCGCTGCGGCGATCGGCGGAGCGGGCACATCGTCGGGCCGGTCAGCCCGCGGCACGCGTCCACGCAGCCAGGTGCACCTCAGCGCTGGACTCCCAGGTGAACTCGTGGGCGCGAGCCGCACCGGCGGCGGACAGGTGCGCGCGTCGCGGTGCGTCGGCGAGCAGTGCACCGAGATCGCGGCCGATCTCCTCGGGCGACTCCCCCGTGTACGCCACCGCGTCACCACCGACCTCGGGCAGCGACAACCGGGGCGTCGTGAGCACCGGAGCGCCGCACGCCATCGCTTCCAGGATCGGCAGGCCGAACCCCTCACCATGCGACGGATAGGCCGCGACCAGCGCGCCACCGAGATAGCCGGGCAGATCGGCGAACCGGAGATATCCCGGCCGGAGCAGGCGCAGGTTTCCCGGCACCTCGGCGATCGACTCGTCGATGTCCTCGTCATGGCCCGAACCGCCGGCGATCACCAAGGCCGGCGGAGCCGGCAGGTCGGCGCAGGCGATCACCCAGCCGCGAATCAGGTTGGGTACGTTCTTGCGCGGCTCCTTCACGCCCAGGAACGCCACGTACGGTGTCGTACCGAGACCCAGCCGGGCCCGTACGCGTGCCTTGTCGTCCTCGCTCGGCGCGTGGAAGGAGGCCGGGTCAACACCGTGGTAGGCCACGTCGATGCGGGTCGGATCGGCGTCCAGCAGCCGGATGAGCTCGTCCCGGGTGGCCTTGCTCGGCACGATCACGCGCGCGGCCCGGCGCAGCGACGTCTTGATCGCGGACCGGAAGAACGTCCGGCGGGACTTCTCATAGTGCTCGGGCTCGGTGAAGAACGTCGCGTCGTGCACCGTCACGGTGACCGGACACGGGGCACGCATCGGGCAGGTGTAGAACGGCGAGTGGATCACCTTCGCGCCGACCTGTGTCGCCAGCAGCGGCAGACCAGTCTGCTCCCAGGCGAGCCGGGCCGGGCGGTGGGCGATGGCCGATGGGCCCCCGACGACGACCGCCGCCGGCAGCATGCGCGTGTAGCGCTCGAGATCGGAGCGCTGCGCGACCACCACGAGGTTCGAGTCCATCTCGTTGAGCGCGCCGAGCAGACCGTCCACATACCGCCCGACGCCTCCGCGGTCCGCTGGGACGCTAGTGGCGTCGAACAGAACGAGAGGCGGACGACCGTCGCTCACGACCGCGATTCCTTTCCGTACCAAGTCTCTGTCAGGCTCACCGCTGCCCGGGCGCGCCACTGGCGAAGGCTGCTCACATGCTCGACCAACCGCACGCTGACCGGCCCGGTGGGCCGCCACGGCAAGCCTACGCCGGAAGCGAGGCGTGCATACCCCTGCAACACGGCACGGCAACCGTCACATGGTCACCGGCTTTCGACCGCACCGCCCCTTGCATGCCCGGGCCGCATTTACCTCACGCTCTCGGGCGGCGCCCGCGACCGGTGACACGGGGAACCGTGCGGCCACTTCGGCCGACACGTTAACGTCGGCGCGTCGGCAGCCGCGTACGGTGAATCAGGGAGATGCACATGAAGGAGCTGAACACCGTCAGTGGCCTGTTCCAGACGCTCGTCGCGCCGGATCCCACCCGGCCGCTGCTCACGTTCTACGACGACGCGACCGGCGAACGCACCGAACTGTCCGGCGCGACACTCGGCAATTGGGTCGCAAAGACCGCCAACACGCTCGTCGACGACCTCGACCTCGAGCCCGGCCAATGGGCCGCAGTCGGCCTACCACCGCATTGGCAAACCGCAGCCGTGTTGCTCGCTTGCTGGACCGTCGGCCTGGCCGTGACGACCGCACCGGATCCGGCCGAGGTCGCGTTCCTCACTGTCGCCGCAGCCTGCGACGAGTGGCCCGCGATGGAGCGATACGTAGTCGGGCTCCACCCGTTCGGCCTGCCACTGCCGAGTGTTCCCGACGGCTGCCTCGACTTCACGTCGGAAATCCGTACCCATGGCGATCATTTCTCGGCGCGCACGCAGGTCACGGCCGCAACCCCGGCACTGCGCTGGACCGACGCCGACGCCGTGACCCACGAACAAACCCAGGCCGACCTGTGTACGCGCGCGGCCGAGCGCGCGGCGGTGCTCAAGGTGCCGAGCGGAGGGCGCGTGCTGATCGACACGGATGCCCATCCCGACCCGGTCGACTGGCTCGTGGCGCCGCTCGCGGCCGGGGCGACGATCGTGTTGTGCCGCAACACCGACGCGGCCAAGCTCGGCGCCCGCGTCGGCGCCGAGCTGGTGACGCACGCTGTCCGCTGACCGCCCGGCTCAGGCGGAGAGCACCTCCGGTTCGGTCGCCGCACGGACGTCGTCGGCCGACACGCCGGGCGCCGTCTCGACCAGACGGAGCCCGTGCGGCGTCACGTCGAGCACGGCGAGGTCGGTGATGATCCGCTGAACGACGCCGCGCCCCGTGTACGGGAGCGAGCACTCGTTGACGATCTTCGGCCCACCGTCTTTGGCAACGTGCTCCATCAGAACGATGACCCGGCGGGCGCCGTGTACGAGATCCATCGCGCCGCCCATACCTTTGATCATCTTTCCGGGCACCGTCCAGTTCGCCAGGTCACCGGTTGCCGACACCTGCATCGCGCCGAGGACGGCGACGTCGATGTGGCCGCCGCGGATCATCCCGAATGACAACGCCGAGTCGAAATACGCCGCGCCGGGGTTGACCGTCACTGTCTCCTTGCCGGCGTTGATGAGATCCGGATCGACATCGTCCTCGTACGGGTACGGCCCGGTGCCGAGAATCCCGTTCTCCGAGTGGAGCACGACGTGGATGCCGGGCGGTAGGAAATTCGGGATCAGGGTCGGCAACCCGATGCCGAGATTGACGTACTGGCCATCCTCGAGTTCCGCGGCGGCGCGTGCGGCCATCTCGTCGCGTGTGAGTCCCACGGTGCTCAGCCCCTCTGCCGGACGGTACGGCGTTCGATGCGCTTGCTTCCGGCGTCGACAGCGACGACGCGCTGGACGAAGATGCCCGGCAGATGGACCCGATCGGGATCGAGTTCGCCCGGCGCGACGAGTTCCTCGACCTCGGCGATCGTGATCGTGCCCGCCATGGCGCACAGCGGGTTGAAGTTCCGCGCGCTCTCGTGGAAGACGAGGTTGCCGTGCGTGTCGCCGATCGCGGCACGCACCAGGGCGAAGTCGCAGACGATGCCTTCTTCCAGGACGTACGTCTGGCCACCGAACTCCCGCGTCTCCTTCGCCGGCGACGCGACCGCGACCGATCCGTCGCCGTCATAGCGCCACGGCAACCCGCCGTCGGCGATCTGCGTGCCGACGCCGGCCGGTGTGTAGAACGCCGGGATGCCGCAGCCACCGGCCCGGAGCCGCTCCGCCAGCGTGCCCTGCGGCACCAACTCGACCTCGAGCTCGCCGGACAGGTACTGCCGGGCAAACTCTTTGTTCTCACCCACGTACGAGCCGGTCGTGCGGGCGATGCGGTGCGCCGACAATAGGATGCCGAGACCCCAGTCGTCGACGCCGCAGTTGTTCGACACCGTCCGCAGGCCGCTGACCCCTCGATCATGCAGGGCCGCGATCAGCTCGCTCGGGATGCCACACAACCCGAAGCCGCCGACCGCGAGCGATGCCCCGTCCGGGACGTCGGCAACGGCCTGCGCCGGAGTGGCGACAGTCTTGTCCATGGTGCGAAATCTCCTCGGGGGCCGGCGGTCATCGTTGACTTGGACGCCCACGTTACCGCCGGGCCGGCCGGCCGCGGCACGGCCATCTCCGCCATGACCGCCGGGCGACACTGTCGCCCGGCCATATGTCGACACGGTTGTCGCCGGGCGGCCGTTCTGTGGCCGGCTGCCGGTCCCTGGCCGAGGTGACCGGCTCCGGGCCGAAGCGCCGGCTCCGGGCCGAGGCGACCGTCCCCGGGCCGCAGCGGCCGGTCCGGCGCACATGTCGCGGCCACCGGAGACTCCCGGTGGCCGCGACGGTGTGGTTGTGGCTGGTGTCTAGAACCCGCCGGTCCCGTTGGGGGTGCCGAGACCGGTCGGACCGTCCCAGCCAACCCGCGCGTGGCACAGCTGCGTGGGCGAGCAGGTCCCGTTCGAGCCGGACGTCACGTCGTTGAACGTCGACGACGAGTCGTGGGTGTACGGGAAATTGTTGGTTGCGGATGCGGCGTTGCCGGCCAGCGCGTACACCGACGCGATGATCGGCGACGACACGCTCGTGCCGCCGAACACGAGCCAGCCGGAGAAGCCCTGATAGGCGAAGCTGTCGTAGACGGCGACGCCGGTGTTCGGGTCGGCCACGGCCGACACATCGGCAACCGCCCGGTTGGCGCAGCCGGTGTTGAACGTTGCCTGACCGGACAGCGCCGGGTTCCTCGTCGAGCAGCCGCTGCCGGCGCCGGACCACGCGGTCTCGGCCCATCCCCGCGCGTTGGTTGACCGAGTGAGCGACGTACCGCCGACCGCCGTGACATACCGCGACGATGCCGGGAACTCGACACCGAAGCCGCCGTCACCGGAGCTGGCCGTGATCATGATGCCCGGGTGGTTGTAGTACGGCGCTGACGTGTCGGCCGTGTCGCCGCCGCCGTAGCTGTTGCTGATCTCCGTGGCGCCGAGCGCGGCCGCCTCGTTGACCGCCTTGCCGAGATTCGTCGTTGTCGCCGACGACGCCTCGACCAGCAGAATGTGGCACTTCGGACAGATCGCCGAGACCATGTCGAGGTCGAGCGAGATCTCCTCGGCCCAGCCGCCGTTCTTGCGCGGGTAGGACGTCGTGCCGGTCTGGCTGACCTTGCGGAAGCAGCCGTTGGCCGTAGTGCACGCGGGCAGACCGAACTGGGCGCGATAGACGCCGAGGTCAGCTTCGGCCGACGGGTCGTCGAACGCGTCGACGATCGCCACCGTCTGACCGGTGCCAGCGGTCGACGACGGCAGCTTGTACGCGGACTGCAGGTCGGCCGGGAAGTAACCGGAGGGCGTGGCGGCGTTGGGCTTCACGCCGTCGGCCGAGGCGCTTCCGCCACTGATGCGGATCGCGTCACAGTGGATCTGACGTGCGACGTGAGCGCAGGCGTCGGTGCGGACCTTCGCTGCGGTCACGGCGTTGGTCTGTGTTGCCGCTTTGGACGGAGTCGCGGCCTGTGCCGTACCGGTGAATGCGATCGCACCCACCACGGCGATGGCCGCGATGCCGACGGCTGCGATGCGTCGGGGTGTACGCATCGATCCTCCTTGGGGGTAGAGGGGCGTCGATGAATGGTGGGGTCAGCTTCCGCTTCGGAACCTCGAAGTTCAACCGTTGACATCTGCGGTGTACTTCAGATAAAGGCGAACTTCACCATCGGCCGAACGTACCGTCCAAAGCAGACTCACAGACACCGCGGCGATCGATTGGGCAGACAACGTGTCGTGCTCTCATCAGGACATATGCCGATCACGGCCGGTCGCAATCGCCGTGCCGCCGCACGAATCGCGCCGGTTCATCGGTGCACAGATCGGCACGTGAAGACCGTTCTCATGACGCCATTCGCGCGATCCGGCAAACATTGTGCTACACGTACGCGTCCGGCCCCGCCGAGATTGGGCGGGGCCGGGCGTGATCGATTGGGCGGCTAGCGCGACGGATCGAGCTCCGGCCGGCCGCCGTTGACGGATTGCTCGGTCGGGTCGGCCGGTGCTGCGCTCACCATGTTCTTGCGTACTGCCTCGAAGATGGCCAGCCCCTGACTCACCAGGCCGGCGGCCACGTCGCCGAGACCGTCGGCGCCGTTGAGCACCGTCACGTTCGCGTTGGCCAGGCCTTGAGCGGCCTCCTTGACGATGGCCGGCAACTGGTCGATGAGCATCCGGTCCAGCGCGACTCGACCGTACGACGCGGCCGCCTCGGCCTGGATCTTCATCTTCCCGGCGTCGGCCTCGGCGATCAGGCGGACGCGCTCGGCCTCGGCCTCGGCCGGCCGGACGATCTCCGCCACCAATTGCTGCTGCCGTAGCTCGGCTTCGCGCTGTGCCAATTCGGTCTGTGCGGCGATGACCTGCTGCTGCGCCTTCGCCTCGGCGAGCGGTCCGGCCTGCGCCGCTTCCGCTTGCGCCTTGTCGACTTCGGCCTTGTACTGCGCCCGGACGATCGCCGTTTGCCTGGCATACTCCGCCTGCGCTCGCTGCGACTGCTGCGCGGCCTCGGCGGACGCCTGGTCGGCCTGAGCCTGCGCGATCTGCGCCTGCCGCTGGATCGCGGCATTGTGCGGGGCGGACATGGCGGCGATGTAGCCGATCTTCATGTCGTCGATCGACTGGATCTGCAGAGAGTCGACGTGCAGCCCGATCCGGGCCATCTCTTCCTTCGATCCTTCGAGCACCTCAGTCGCGAGACGCTGTCGTTCGGTGACGATCTCCTCGACGGTCATCGAGCCGACGATCGAGCGCAGGTGACCGGCGAAGATGCGACCGGTGAGCACCGACATCTGATCCTGGTCGGACAGGAATCGCTGCGCTGCGTTGACGATGCTCTCGGGATCATTTCCGACCTTGAACGCGATCACTGCCCGTACGTTCAGCGAGATTCCCTGTTTCGTAACGCAGACCTCGTTAACCTCTGCCTCGCACATCGACAGTGTCAT
>DASQPR010000539.1:0-7000 GCA_035643815.1 Micromonosporaceae bacterium
CCACATGACTACGCCGAAGTCGCGTTCCGCGCATTCGGCAATGTGGATTACTCACACGACCTGGTTGTCACGACCGGTCCGGTTGACCATCTGGACCACGCGTCGTACCAGCAGTTCTGGGGTGGCAAGGCGGGCATCGACGCGACGCGGAAGACGCCGGCCGAGGGCTACCACCGCGGTTGGCCAGCGGCCACGATCATGTCGCCCGACGTCGTGGCCAAAGTCTCATCGAGATGGCAGGAGTACGGGCTTTGACAGCCGCTGTGACAACGGTGCCGGGTCGGCCGGTGCCGAATCCGGTCAAGGCGTTCCTCGGCCTAGTGAAGATCGAGCACAGCATCTTCGCGTTGCCGTTTGCCTACATGGCCGCGCTGACCGCGATGGTGCCCCTGGTCAACTGGGTGAAGCTGCTGCTCATCACGATCGCGATGGTCGGCGCGCGTACGTTTGCCATGGCCGCCAACCGCATCCTCGACCGGCACATCGACGCGCGAAACCCACGGACGGCATCGCGTGAGCTGGTCACCGGCGTGGTCTCGCTGCGTACGGCATGGGGCGGCGCCCTCGTCGCACTCGTGGTGTTCCTCGGCGCCGCGGCCCTGCTGAACCCGTTGTGCCTGATGCTCGCGCCGCTCGCGGTGATTCCGCTGATCGTCTATCCGTACGCGAAGCGGTTCACGAACTGGCCGCACGCGGTGCTCGGCGTAGCTCAGTTGATCGGACCGGTCGGGGCATGGCTCGCGGTCACCGGCACGTTCCGTGGCTCCGGGCCGGCCTGGGTGCTCGGCGCCGCGGTCGGCCTGTGGATTGGCGGTTTCGACCTCATCTACGCCTGCCAGGATGTGGATATCGATCGCGAGATCGGCGTCCACAGTGTGCCGGCCCGATACGGTGTGCCGTTCGCGCTGTGGGCATCGACGATCGCGCACGTGGTGACGTTCGCGCTGTTCGCGTGGTACGGCTACCTCGTCGACTTCGGCTGGCCGTGGTGGGTCGGGCTCGCAGTCACGGCGCTCGCCTTCGCGTACGAGCATGCGATCGTCAAGCCGTCCGACCTGTCGCGGGTGAACCGGGCGTTCTTCACCGCCAATGGGATCGTCGGCATCGTGCTGTTCGTGTTCGCGCTGATCGACCTCGTGGTGCGACTCCACCTACGGAGTTGATGCCGATGTCGACCAACGACCAGCGCCGGCCGTGGATCGTCGGAGTATCCGGTGCGTCCGGGACGCCGTACGCCGCGGCCGTCCTGCGCGCCCTGATCGCCGCAGCGGAACCGGTGGATCTCGTCGTCTCCCGCGCGGCCCGACTGACCATTCTGGACGAGACCGGCGCGCCATTCCGCGACGGTCATTGGCGCGACGACCTCGCCAAGTGGTTGGGCAGCGACGTGGGCGACGCGGACGTCATCCACTGGTCGGCCGGCGACCTAGCGGCCGGCCCGAGCAGCGGCTCCTATCCGGCGCACGGCATGATCGTGGTCCCGGCCAGTACGGCTGCGTGTGCCGGGATCGCGATCGGGTTGTCGAAGGATCTGCTGCAGCGTGCGGCCGAAGTCAACCTGAAGGAACGCCGGAGGGTTGTCGTCGTGCCGCGTGAGACGCCCGTGTCGCGTGGCCATCTCCTGCATCTCGTCACGCTGGTCGATGCAGGAGCCACGGTGCTGCCGGCCAGTCCCGGCTTTTACGCGGCCGGTGCGACCGCTACCGCACAGCAGCTCATCGACTTTGTCGCCGGCAAGGTGCTTGACGTCGTCGGCGTCCCCCATGACTTGTTCACGCGATGGACCGGCGGCATCTGATCGGGCGCGGCGCCTGACCGTACGCAAAGCACAGCGTTTGATCTGCGCGATGACCGGAGTGGAGCGACGACCGGAGCGGAGCAACGACCGCCCGGCTCAGCCACAAGCGGCGCCTCTGAGGGGGAAGGTCGCCTGCCGGCGAGCGCCTCAGTGGGACCGGTGGCCGTTCGCCTGATGTGACGACGAGGGCATGTCGTCCTCGAATGCCGCCAAACCCTCACCTTCGAGCAGGGCGCGCACCTCGGACTCGCGAAAGCGACGGTGGCCGCCAGGCGTGCGGATGCTTCCGATGCGACCGGCGGCCGCCCATCGGGTCACCGTCTTGGGGTCGACACGGAACAGCGCGGCCACCTCGCCTGGCGTGAGCAGACGATCACCAGTGTCCACGACCCCTCCTTGCGTCTTCGAGACCAAATGATCAGTAGGCTGAGCTGGGACTTCGCCCCTAAGTCGGACGTAGCATCATTAAACACCCGAGTAGGAGGCGAATCCCAGAAACGGAAAAATCGTCCAAAATCCCACTCATCCTTATATCATTCCGAATGATTCTCATGGACGGGCCGAAACGCCGGAATCGGGCGCATGGGACACCGAAACCGACGACGCCGCGACGACCGAAACCGGACGTGAGACAACGTCACCGAGGAACAAGATCAGGTCAGCACAAGATCAGGTCAGAACGTGGATCAAGTCAGCACATGGGTCGGGCAGCGATCGGCGATCCGTCCGGAGGGGAGTTCGCGTGGACGCCATCGATCTTCGATTGTTGGACCTTCTGCGGCTCAACGCCCGGGTGTCGGTGGCCGAACTTGGGCGGCAGGTTGGGCTCTCGCCTCCGGCCGTACATGAGCGGGTGGCCAAGCTCGAACAGTCGAAGGTCATTCGTGGTTACCGCGCCGACATCTCGCCCGAGGCCGTCGGGCTCAGCGTCACGGCTCTCGTCGGCGTCGTCCAGTCCGGCCGCGCGGACGGAGCCGCGCTGGTAGCCGCGATGTCGGCGATCTCCGAGGTCGACACGTGTCTCTTCGTGGCCGGCCAGGAGTCCTACATGCTCAAGGTCCGCGTAGCGAGCATGGGCGAATTGGAGCGCCTCATCGTTCGGCTGGGCGACCTGCCGGGCGTCGAACGGACCCGGACCACGGTCGCGTTGTCGGTGAAGTGGGAGGACCGGCCGCCGCCGGCACCCGCTCCGCGACGGCGGGCCACGGACCGGGTCGACGGCGGAGGCGACTGAGGTCTATCAGGCCGAGCCGGAGCGACGCTCGAATCGGGGACGATGCCCGTGCGAACGATCGTCGCGCACCGGACGGTGACGGTGCTCATCGCGCACGGCACCATCCGGCCGGCGGCCGGCCGAATCACGGGCCGGCGAGCGGTCGTCGTGCATCCGGTGCGGTGTGCGATCGTCGTGCGTGCGGTGCGCGGCCCGCTCGTCGCGCAGGCCACGGTACGGCCGGTCGCCGGTGTACGTACGCGGCGCATCGCCGTGACCAACCCGCGGCCGGTCACCCGATCCGGATTCCCGCCGGGGCCGCGGCGGGCGGTCCGACCACGATGAACGCTCACCCCGGTCGCGATAGGGCCGGTCGCCGCCACGGTTGCGGTCCCCGCGACCCTCGCGGCCGTTCGTGCTGGCCTCATCGCGACGCACTGGTACGCCGCTGGGCTCCCGCGCCCCGGTCAGCTCACCGAGTTCGGGGCCGCCGATGCGCACCTCTGTCCGGCCGGGTGTGACACCGGCCCGTTCCAGCATCGAATAGGTGGACTTTCGCTGCCGTGGCAGCACCAGCGTGGCCACGGTGCCCGCCTCACCGGCTCGGGCCGTACGGCCGGCTCGGTGTAGGTAGTCCTTGGCGTCCTTGGGCGGGTCGATGTGCACGACGAGCGAGACGCCGTCGACATGGATCCCCCGCGCGGCGACATCCGTCGCGACCAGGACGTTGATGCGACCTTCGCGGAATTCCGCGAGCGTACGCGTCCGTACCCGCTGGGTCTTTCCGCCATGCAACGCGCCAGCACGCACGCCGACCGCCGCAAGCTGGTCGGCCAAGCGGTCGACGGCCATCTGCGTACGGACGAACATGATCGTGCGGCCGGCCCGGGCACCGATCGCGGCGACGATGTCGTTCTTCTCGCGCGGCGGGATCAGCAGCAGGTGGTGCTCCATGGTGGACACCGCAGCCGAAGACGGATCGACCGAGTGCGTCACCGGGTCGTGCAGGAAGCGCCGCACCAGTGCGTCGACGTCGCCGTCGAGCGTCGCCGAGAACAGCAGGCGCTGCCCGTGCGACGGCGTCTTGTCCATCAGGGCGGTGACGTCCGGCAGGAAGCCCATGTCGGCCATCTGGTCGGCCTCGTCGAGCACCGTCGTCGCGATGTCGTCGAGGGAGCACTCGCCCTTTTCGATCAGATCACCGAGGCGGCCGGGCGTGGCGACGAGAATGTCGACGCCGCGCCGGAGGTCACGGATCTGCTTGTCGTACGGGCTTCCGCCGAATGCCGTACGGCTGAACAGCCCGGCCGTGCGAGCCAGCGGCGCGATGACGTCGTTGACCTGCATGGCGAGTTCACGCGTCGGCACGAGGATCAGCGCGGCCGGATGGCCGGGGCGGGCCTTGCCGGCATTGCTCAGGCGGATGATGATCGGCAGCCCGAACGCGAGCGTCTTACCGGAGCCGGTCTGGCCGCGGCCGAGCACGTCGCGTCCGGCGATCGCATCCGGGATCGTGGCGGTCTGGATCGGGAATGGCACCTTGATGCCGGCGCGATGCAGCGTTTCGACGAGACGGCGCGGGACGCCTAGGTCGGCGAAGGTGGCTTCGATCTCATCGGCTTTCAGCGCCGACGCTAGCGTCGCGTCATCGGCGGGCGCGGGACCCGCGGGTGACTCGGGCGCGGGCGCCTGAAGCGCGGGTGACTCGGGCCCGGGTGCGTGATGCGTGGGTGACTCGAGCGCGGGTGACTCGAGTACGGGTGTTACGAGCGCGTTCGCCAGGCCAGACTCGGCGGCATTCGCGCTACCTGCGGCGATATCCGTGTCCGGGTCGATTTCCGGAGCCGCGTTCGGCTCCGCCGCCATCGGCGCGGCCGCAATCGGCGCGGCCGCTCCGTCGAAGAGCGAAGGGAATGATTGAGCGTCCGCGAACAGATCGCGGGCAGGGGTGAACGTCATGAAACTTCTTCTCGGCCTTCCAGCAACGAGGGCGCTTCTTGCCCGCATGGCTGGCCGGCAGCGATAGTCCGCTGCTCGATGCCGTCGTGAGACCAATGCCGCAGAATGCCCAAGCGCGCCGCTGTGCCACATCGAGCAGGATTGCTCAAGGGCCGGCGCGCCGGTGAGTGATTCCGTTCGAGTGTAGACGAGGCGGCGCGAAACCGTCGGTCCTGGTGATCGGCGGCACATTCGCGGCCGGCCAGAACGAGTGGCGTCGAGTTCCCAGATCCACGATCTTGTAACGAATTCGGGCCTTCGCGCCCTCCGACGGGCCGAAAACGTTACAAGATCGAAGAAGCCCGCGACCGAACGAAATTCGCGGACTCGGAGGTTTCCGGGTGGGGCCGTCGACCGCGAAGATGGACCATGTGAACCCGCTGACCGAATTGACGCTCGACCAGCTGCGAGCCCGGCGCAGTGTGAAGTGGCAATTGTTCCCACCGGATGTGCTGCCGATGTTCATCGCCGAGATGGACACGCCGCTGGCGGCGCCGATCGCGACCGCGCTCGCCGAGTCGATCTCGCTCGGCGACTCCGGCTACGCGACCATCGGACGGCTCGGAGCTGCGTACGCCGACTTCGCCGACCGCCGTTACGGCTGGTCGCCCGACCCGGCGTCGATGCGACTCATACCGGACGTGAACACCGGGATCTACGAAGTCGTGCGCGCCCTGACCGCTCCCGGCGACGGAGTCGTGATCGACACCCCGGCGTACCCGCCGTTCTTTGCGAAGTTGCACGCGGCGGAGCGCACGATTGTCGAGAACCCGATGCTGGCGACGGACATCGGCTTCCAGCCCGACCTCGACGGGCTGGAGCGGGCATTCGCCGCCGGCGCGACGGTCTATCTGTTGTGCAATCCGCACAATCCGACCGGCACGGCGCTGACGGTGGAGACGCTCACGGCGATCGCTGCGCTGGCGGACGAGTACGGCGTGCGCATGCTGGCCGACGAGATCCATGGACCGCTGACCTATCCCGGCGTAAAGCACGTGCCGTTTCAGACATTGGACGCTCCCGCGGCACAGGCGGCGGTGACCTTCGTATCCGCCTCGAAGGCCTGGAACCTGCCGGGCCTCAAGGCCGCGTTGGCCGTGCCCGGTCCGGGCGCGGTCGAGGCAGTCGCCGCGCTGCCGGAGGAAGTGTCGTACGCGGCCGGCATCTTTGGCGTGCTCGCCAGCGAGATCGCATTCACCGAGGGGCTGGCCTGGCTGGAGGAGCTGATGGCCGGCTTGGACCACAATCGGATGCGCTTGGCCGCGCGGCTGGCCGAGGAACTGCCGGAGATCGGTTACCGCCCGCCCGACGCGACCTACCTGACGTGGCTCGACATGCGCGCGCTCGATCTCGGAGACGATCCGGCGCAAGCGATCCTCGAACGCGGCCGCCTGGCGCTCTACTCCGGTCTCGCTTTTGGCGAGCCCGGGCGAGGCTTCGTGCGTATGAACATCGCCACCCATCCCGAGCTCATTGATGAAGCGGTACGCCGGATCGCCGTGGCCGTCCACGGCGGCTCATGATTGCGTCCCAAAACCAAAGCCGCGCTCGGCCAAAGCGGCGCGGTCAGAATCGTCAGAGCTTGCCCCACCATTGGCTGATCTTCGGCCCGAAGATGAACAACAGCACGAAAATCGCGACGAGTGCGCCGAGCAGGCCGATCCGAGCGGCCCGGTCGAGAATCGAGACGCGCTTCGCCGTGTCGGCCTCGGCACGCCCGTTCGCTTCGCGGCGCCCGGCCGGTCCGGCCATCGTGGGTCTGCTGCTTTCACCGGTCGGTGTCGTCGTGCCGGCAAAGGGCGTGGTCGGTATCGCGTCGGCCGGCATCGCCGGAGCGGGACCGCCGGCCGCGCCATATACGTGGGCGTCGGCACGAGCCGGCGTGCCCTTGATGCGTCCGCGCCAGTCGTCAGCCGTATAGCTGGCCGGTGCCGTCGCCTGCACGCCGTCGGGCCGGAGCACGCGGGCGTTGGCCGGAACGGTTGCCGCGG
>DASQPR010000540.1:0-4361 GCA_035643815.1 Micromonosporaceae bacterium
ACCGAGCCGTAGCTTTCCCTCGCTGCGCCGTCAACTCGCGGACGCCGATGTGTCCCGCCGCCCGCGTGCCGTCCGCCCGACTTCCGCACATTTGCGCGCAGTCGCGGCCGACCGCGGCGAGTTTGATCCACCGCAGTGGGCGATTGAAATCGTTGCAGCGACGCAAATCGTCCACCGGGGTGGATCATGAAGCGCTGAGTCGGGCGAGGGAGTTGGCCCGCGTCGCCGCGTCGCCGCGTCGCCGAGTCGGCCGCGTCGCCGGGTCGCATCGCGCCGACGGGTCACGGCCGCCGGAGGTGCGCCGACCGGCGGTCCAGGCCCTTCCGACGACGGAGACCAGGCGTTTCCGCCAACTCAGTAAGACTTCTCCTGCCCGAGCACGTGTTGAGCGACGAAGTTCAGGATCATCTCTCGCGACACCGGTGCGATCCGCCCGGCCCGTACGCCGCCGAGCAACGTCGCCACGCCGTACTCGGTCGTCATCCCGTTGCCGCCATGCACCTGGATCGCGGTGTCGACGGCCAGCGTCGCCGCCTCAGACGACGCGTACTTGGCCACATTCGCGGCGACACCGGCCTCGACGTCACGTCCGGCGTCGTAGAGCGCCGCGGCCCGGTAGACCGCCAGCTTCGCGAGCTCGATCTGGATCTGCGCGTGCGCGAGCGGATGCGCGACGCCCTGGTGGCTGCCGATCGGCCGGCCCCACACCGAACGAGAGCCCACATAGGACGCGGCTCGGGCCAAGGCGTATCGGCCGGCCCCCATGCCCATCGCGGCGACCGTGATCCGTTCCGGGTTCAGGCCGGAGAACAACGCCGGCAGGCCCGTCCCGACGTCGCCGACCAGCGCGTCGGCCGGCAGGCGTACGTCATCGAGGTAGAGCAACCACTGGTTCTCGGGCGAGACGATCTCCATGTCCAGCTTCGACGAGTTGAGCCCGGGCGTGTCCACCGGCACGAGGAACAGCGCCGGCGCGAGGCGACCGGCCGAGTCGGCCAACCGCGCCACGACCAGGATGTAGTCGGCCTCGTCGACGCCGGAGATGAAGCATTTCCGGCCGGAGAGCACCCAATCCGATCCGTCCCGCTGTGCGATCGTGCCGAGGCGGTGGAAATTCGAGCCGGCCTCGGGCTCGGTGATTGCGAACACGATCTTCAGCGATCCATCGGCCAGGCCGGGCAGGAACGCCGACCGTTGCGCCGGCGTCCCGTGCTTGGCCAGGATCGTCCCGGCGATCGCCGGCGAAACCACGAGCAGCAGCAGCGGGCAGCCGGCGGCGGCCAGTTCTTCGCAGACGATCGCGAGTTCGGTGATGCCGCCGCCACCGCCGCCGTACTCGGTCGGCACATTGACCCCGAGGTAGCCGAGCTTGCCGGCCTCGGACCAGAGCTCGGTCGTATGCTCCCCGGACTTTGCCTTCGCGACGTAGTAACCGTGGCCATATTTCGCGCCGAGCGCGGCGACGGCGGCCCGTAGCGCCGTTTGCTCGGCGGTCTCATCGATCGAGGTCATGAGGGGTGACCTTCCGTAGTCGGAGCGAAGATGCGAGGCGGCGAGGCGCCGCTGTTGGGTGGGGCGCGCCGACCATCGGTCCAGGCGCTTTGGCTAGCTGTGGCGCGGCTCGCTGAAGACGGTGACCACGTCGGGTGCCGTCCGTGACGCGTACCCCCTAATCGGGTGTGATGACGGCGAGGATGGCCCCTGTGTCGACCTGGGCGCCGGCGGCGACCGGGAGTTCGGTGACCACCCCCGATGCCGGCGCGTGCACCGGATGCTCCAGCTTCATCGCTTCGAGCGTCAGCAGCAGTTCGCCGGTCGCGACGCGCTGGCCGGGCGCGACGAGCACGCGGCCGACGGCACCTGGCAGAGGTGCGGTGAGAGAGCCTTCGGCGATGTCCGGCTGTGGCTCCGGGAAGCGGGGCAGCTCGATCAGCGTCACGGAGCCCTCGGCCGAGTCGACATAGGACACCGCACCGACCGCGTGCACCTCGAACTCGACGCGGATCCCGGTTACATCCAGGCTCACGTGGTCGGCCGACGCATTCACAACGCTCACGGCCGGGTGCGCCTCCGGACGACCAAGATCGTCCTCCGGACGATCAAGATCGAGAATCCCGGGTACGCCCGCATCCTCGCGCTCCACGCCGCGAACCGACCAGGCGGCCAGCGCGCCGGCCCGGTCGAACCGGTAGGACACTTCGATCGGACCGGCCGGCCCGTCGTACGCGATGACCTGCGGCATGCCGCCAACGTTGCGCCAACCGATCGGTACGTTCGGGCCGATCGCGGCGGCACGGCGGGCGGCCGATCCGGCCAGGGCGGCCGCGAGGCATGACAGCTTCGCGGTGTCCATCGACGACACGAGCGGCGCGAACACCTCGGGGTGCTGGTCGAGGAAGCCGGTGTCGAACTGGCCGGATCGAAATGCCTGGTGACGCAACACTCGGACGAGCAGGTCTCGGTTCGTGATCACGCCGTGGATCTGAGCGCGAGCCAGCGTCGCGGCGAGCAGCCGGCCGGCCTCGGCTCGCGTCGGCGCCCAGGCGATCACCTTGGCGAGCAAGGGATCGTAGTGCACACCAATGGTGTCGCCGTCCACGACGCCGGAGTCGAGGCGTAGCCCCGGCGCGATCAGCGGGCGGAACTCGCCGGCGACCGCCGGGATGCGGAAGCGGTGCAGCGTTCCGGTCGACGGCAGCCACGCGTTGGACGGATCCTCGGCGTAGAGACGGGCCTCGATGGCGTGGCCGCGCAGCGGTGGTGCGCCGTCGTACGGCAGCACCGCGCCCTCGGCGACGAGCAACTGCAGGCGTACGAGATCGAGCATGCCGACGACGCACTCGGTTATCCCGTGCTCGACCTGGAGCCGAGTGTTCATCTCGAGGAAGAAGTAGTCGCCGTTCGGGCCGACCACGAACTCGACCGTGCCGGCGCCGACATAGCCGATCGCGCGCGCCACCGAAATGGCCGCGTCGCAGAGTTGGCCGCGCAGTTTCTGCGACACCATCGGCGACGGCGTCTCCTCGATGATCTTCTGATGCCGGCGCTGGATCGAGCACTCGCGCTCACCGAACGTGACGACGTTGCCGTCATCGTCGGCCATGATCTGCACTTCGATGTGGCGCGCATGATCAAGATAGGGCTCGCAGAAGACAGATCCGTCGGCGAACGCGTTCGCCGCCTCGCGCCGGGCCGACTCCATCGCGTCCGGCAGTAGGGCCGCGTCGCGCACGATACGCATGCCCCGCCCGCCACCGCCGGCCGAGGCCTTCACCATCACCGGAAACGTCGTGACGTCGGCCGGATCGGTCCAGGTCGGCAGCGTCGGGACCTTCGCCTCGGCCATGCGTACCTTGGCTTCGAGCTTCGACCCCATCATGGCGATCACCTTGGCCGGCGGCCCGATCCAGGTCAGGCCGGCGCCGGTAACGGCCTCGGCGAATTCGGCGCGTTCGGCGAGGAAACCGTAACCGGGGTGGATCGCGTCCGCGCCGGCCTTGCGGGCTGCGTTCACCAGAAGATCGCTGCGCAGGTACGTCGCCGACGGGCTGCTGCCCGGCAGGCGTACGGCGTAGTCGGCCTCGGTCACGTACGCCGCGGTGGCGTCGGCGTCGGAGTAGACCGCGACGGTCTCGATGCCCATGGCGCGACAGGTCGCGAAGATCCGGCGGGCGATCTCCCCGCGGTTGGCGACCAACAGCCGGCGAATCATGGAGCTCCCTCTAAAGCCTAAAGACACCGAATGAATGGGCGCCCTCGACGGGAGCGCTGTGGATCGCGGATAGGCAGATCCCGAGGACCGTACGGGTGTCCCGAGGATCGATGACCCCGTCGTCGTAGACCCGTCCGGACAGGAAGAGCGCCGCCGATTGCTCCTCGATCTGCGCCTCGACCGCGCGTCGCCGTGCGTCATCGGCGTCGGTGTCGAACTCACGGCCGGCCGCCTTCGCCGTCTGCCGCCCGATGATGGACATGACGCCGGCGAGCTGCTGCGCCCCCATCACCGCCGACTTCGCGTTGGGCCAGGCGAACAGGAATCTCGGCTCGTACGCCCGGCCGCACATGCCGTAGTTCCCGGCACCGTACGACGCGCCGATGTTCACCGTGATGTGCGGGACGGTCGAGTTCGCAACCGCATTGATCATCTGGGCGCCGTGTTTGATGATGCCGTTCTGCTCGTACGTCGCGCCGACCATGTATCCCGTCGTGTTCTGCAGGAACAGCAACGGCGTGTCGGACGCATTGGCGAGTTGGATGAACTGTGCCGCCTTCTGCGACTCCTCGCTGAACAGCACTCCGCGTGCGTTCGCGAGTACGCCGATCGGATAGCCGTACACCTCGGCCCAGCCGGTGACCAGAGA
>DASQPR010000541.1:0-2024 GCA_035643815.1 Micromonosporaceae bacterium
GGCCGGCCGCACGTGCCTGGATGCAGGACACGAGTGCGGTGTTCGGATCCGCTGCGCCGTAGCGCCGCCGCCCGCACCAGGGAGCTGAGCTTGTGGCACAGATTGCGTTGACCACCGCGATCAATGAGGCCGCCGACCGCGACCCCGTGTTCGCCCACCTCGTCGCGAAGGTCGGTCCGATTCGGTACTTGCCGCGCTTCCCGGACGGCGCGTTCGGCTTTGTCGTACGCGCGATCGTCTCCCAAGAGATCTCGGGCGCGGCGGCGCAAGCCATCATCGGCCGGGTGGCCGCGGCTGTCGGCGGCTCGTTCAGCCCAGAGGCGTTCGGAACGGTGTCCGATGAGACGCTGCGGACCGCAGGGCTGTCTCGCAACAAAATCGTGTCGCTGCGGGACCTGTCCGCCAAGGCGCTCGACGGGACCGTCGACCTCAACATACCGACGCGGCGTAGTGATGAGGAGATCATCGCCCGGCTGTCGACGGTACGCGGCATAGGCCGCTGGAGCGCGGAGATGTACCTGATGCACTGCCTCCGCCGGCTCGACGTCTGGCCGGTGGCCGACCTTGACGTACGCGAGGGTTTCGGGCTCGCGTGGCGGATCGATCCACCGCCGACCGCCAACCAGCTCAAGCCGCTCGGCGATCCGTTCCGTCCGTACCGATCGATCGTCGCCCGCTACTGTCAGGAGGCGGTCTTCCTCTATCGGGCTGGCACGGATCCTCGGAGCGACCCGTGATCGTGTCCGAGCCGATGGCCTGATCGTCGGTCATCATCGTTTCATGACTCGACTGATCGATCCGGCTGCCGCGATCGAGAGGCTCTGGACTGGCGGGATCTGGGGCGAAGGACCCGTGTGGCTTCCGGATACCGAAAGCGTGCGATGGAGCGACATCCATCGCAATCTCATCCTCGAGTTCGACGCAGCCTCGGGTCGGACGCACGTCCACCGTGAGAATGTCGAATTCACCAACGGCCGGACCCTGGACCGCGAGGGCCGCGTCGTCCAGTGCTCCCACGGACGACGATGCATCGAGTACGAGTTCTGCAGCGAGCCGCAGACAATCGTCGATCATTGGCGAACGTATCGACTTAACTCGCCGAACGACATCGTCGTCGCGTCCGACGGAACGATCTGGTTCACCGATCCGCCGTACGGCATCTTCGTCCCGCAAGAGGGGCACCCAGGCGAGATGGAGTACGGCGGATGCTGGGTATTCCGCTACGATCCGGCGACCGCAGCGCTCACTCCCGTCATCACTGACATGCGCCGCCCCAACGGTTTGGCGTTCTCACCGGACGAAAAGCTCCTCTACGTGTCGGACACCGTGGACGAGCAGCAGGGCGTGATCCGGGCGTACGACGCGGACGTTTGCCGGGGAACTGCCGCCAACGGCCGCGACTTCGTCGCCGTCGTCCCGGGCTGCGCCGATGGATTCCGCGTCGACGAAGACGGCCGGATCTGGACATCGAGCCTTGATTCGGTCCAGGTGATCGCACCCGACGGCGACATCCTGCTGAAGGTACCCGTCCCGGAAAAGATCGCGAATCTGTGTTTCGGTGGAACCGACGGGCATGACCTGTACATCACGGCGTCATCCAGCCTGTACCGCATTCGAACCTTGACGACCGCAGCACAGCGACCGGCCTCGTGAAAGCGCTGGGCGCTCTTGCGTTGTCCGGCCGGTGGCAGCGCTACCGCGGAGGGTCGCGACGGAATGTAGATGTGCCTCGCCGTTGCGTCCTTGGGTTGGGGCGGCCGACCTCAGGACTAAGCGATCGGTGTCCGCGGCCGGGTCGTGGGTTCGAGCAGTGTTTCGGTCGAGCGCCGCGTGACGAGCCGGCAGGGCAGCAGCTCCGGTTGGTCCGGCCACCGCGCCGGAACCCGGCGTTGGACGGAGACGCGTAGCCAACGCGGCCCGTCGCCCGGCCGTCGGCTTGGCGTTCGTGGCACCGGCCGGGATTCTGGTCGCTGCCTTGTTTCTGGTCCCACTCGGGATTCTCATCTACATGTCGTTCACGGACT
>DASQPR010000542.1:0-8285 GCA_035643815.1 Micromonosporaceae bacterium
CCGCACCCCAGCAACCGGCCGCCGTCGCTCCCGCCCCGGCCGCGCCGACCACCAACGGCTCGGCCGGGCGTGATGAGGACGCGGCCTACGTCACGCCGCTCGTACGCAAACTGGCCGCCGAACAAGGTGTGAACCTCACGTCGTTGACGGGCACCGGCGTGGGCGGCCGGATCCGCAAGCAGGACGTCATCACGGCGGCCGAGCAGCAAAAAGCCGCTGCGCAGCCGGCAGCGGCGCCGGCCGTCACGACCGCGAGCGCCGCTCCGAGCGCGCCGAAGCCGACCACGGCACCCAGCCCGCTTCGCGGTCGCACGGAAAAGATGACCCGGATGCGGCAGCTCATCGCGCGCCGGATGGTCGAATCGCTGCAGGTCTCCGCGCAGCTCACCACCGTCGTCGAGGTGGACGTCACGAAGATCGCCCGGCTGCGGGATCAGACGAAGGCCGACTTCGCCGCGCGCAACGGCGTGAAGCTGTCGTTCCTTCCGTTCTTCGCGCTGGCCACGGTGGAGGCCCTGCGCGTACACCCGAACGTGAACGCCTCGATCGACATGGAAGCGAACACGATCACCTATCACGACGCGGAGCACCTCGGCATGGCCGTGGACACCGAGCGGGGGCTCATGGTGCCGGTCATCCGTGACGCGGGTGACCTGAACCTGGCCGGTCTGGCCCGGCGGATCGCGGACCTCGCGGAGCGTACGCGGACGAACAAGGTGACGCCGGACGAGCTGTCGGGGGGCACGTTCACGCTGACGAACACCGGCAGTCGCGGCGCGCTGTTCGACACGCCGATCATCAACCAGCCGCAGGTCGGCATCCTCGGCACCGGTTCGGTCGTCAAACGCGCCGTGGTGGTGGAGGACGAGGAGCTCGGCGAGATCATCGTGCCGCGCTCGATGGTCTACCTCGCCCTGTCGTACGACCACCGGATCGTCGACGGCGCCGACGCGGCCCGGTTCCTGTCCACCGTGAAGGAGCGGCTCGAGACCGGCGACTTCGAGCGCGACCTCGGCGTCTAGCGGCTCGGGCGGCTCCTGCACGGGCTCGGGCGGCTCCTGCTCGGGCTCGGGCGGCCCGGGAGGCACCGCGCCCCCCGGGTCGTGTCGATCGGCGTCAGGCGTGTGCTCGCGACCGATTCGGGTAAGGATGTACCCGTGCGGATCATCATCGCCGGTTCGAGCGGCTACCTCGGTACGGCTCTCATCGACCGCGTCCGGTCCGACGGGCACGACGTGGTACGGCTAGTGCGCCGTACTCCCCAAGGTCCGGACGAAGTGAGCTGGGACCCGGCGGCGGGTGATCTCGACCCCGCCGCCCTGGCCGGTGCGGACGTCGCGGTCAACCTCGCCGGCGTCGGCGTCGGCGACAAACGGTGGACCGAGTCCTACAAGCAGGAGATCCTGTCGAGCCGGGTCGAGTCGACCGTCACGCTGTCGCACGCGATCGCCGCGGCCGACCCAGGCCCGCGAGTGCTCCTCAACGCCTCGGCCATTGGCTTCTACGGCGATCGCGGCGACGAGGTCCTCGACGAGAATTCCGCCCCCGGCGACGGATTCTTTCCGGACGTGTGCCGCGCATGGGAGGCGGCCACCCAGGCCGCCGAGGAGGCCGGAGTCCGGGTCTGCAACCTGCGCAGCGGGCTCGTCGTCGGCCCGGGCGGCGGCCTGATGAAGCGATTGGTGCCGATCTACAAGGCGGGCATCGGCGGACCACTGGGCAACGGCAAGCAGTATCAGTCGTGGGTGTCGCTCGCCGACGAGATCGGCGCGATCGTGTTTCTGATGACGGCTCAGTTGTCCGGGCCGGTCAACCTGACCGGGCCGACGCCGGTGCCCAACGCTGTCTTCTCCGATGTCCTCGGCAGGGCGTTGCATCGCCCGTCCCTGTTGCCGGCGCCCAAATTCGGGCTGAAGCTCGTCCTCGGTGAATTCGCCGACAACACGCTCGAAAGCACGCGGGTGGTCCCGCGCGTGCTCCTCGACGCCGGGTACGAATTCATCCACCCCGACGTCGACCGCGCGATGCGGTGGGCGGTTGCGCGCCAGTGACGGTCCTGGGCCGGGCGCACGCCGCCCGGCCGGGCGGCCATCGAACGCCGGTGCCGGTACGGGGCACGTCCGACTGCCGGTAGCGGTTACGATCCGCGACGTGGTGCACGTCGCTCCCGAGCGCCCGGGCTCGGACGCACCCACGGCCGCCCCGCCGGCCGGCGTGGTCGGCTCGGCTACGACCTCGACCACAACACCGCCCACACCGATCGCACCAACCACACCGGCGGAACCGCAAGGGGCGCGGCGGACGAATGTGCTCGTCGCGCTCGGATACCTACTGGCCGCCGGTGTGGTGACGTGCCGTCTTTGGGCGGCGCCGAACTCGACCGAACTCACGCACAACCGCGCCGACCAGGTGTTCTTCGAGTGGCTTCTTGGGTACGTCAGCCATGCGGTCACGCACGGCGACAATCCACTGTGGACGTCAATGCTGAACGCCCCGCTGGGCGTCAATATCGCCGCCAACACCTCGATCACGGTGCTCGCCGTCCTGCTCATGCCGGTGACGATCCTCGCCGGCCCGTCGGTCGCGTTCGTCACCGCGATCACGCTGAACCTGGCCGGCAGCGCGTACGCCTGGTTCTGGCTGTTCTCGCGGCACGTCGCCCGGACACGTACGGCGGCGATCGCCGGCGGCGCGTTCGGCGGCTTCGCACCCGGCATGATCGCGCACGCGAACGGCC
Organism: Micromonosporaceae bacterium; assembly: GCA_035643815.1. Lineage (GTDB taxonomy): Bacteria > Actinomycetota > Actinomycetes > Mycobacteriales > Micromonosporaceae > DASQPR01. Next base: position 2,738 of record DASQPR010000542.1, read on the forward strand.
ACCTGAACTTCACCGCATGCTGGCTGCTGCCGGTGTTGATCTGGCACTTGATCCGCCTGACGCGACCTGTGCGCGGCCGCGGCCGGACGATTCGCGACGGCGCACTGCTCGGTGTGCTGGCCGCGGTGCAGTATTCGCTGTGCGCCGAGACGCTGTTCTTCTTGGCCATGGCGGTCGTTGTGTTCGTCGTCGCGTGGACGGTGCAGCGTCCGCGTGCGGCGATGTCGATCGCGGCGATCGCGAGGTACCGGGTGATCGTCGCCATCGTGGTCGGCGCCGCGCTGCTCGCTTACCCGGTCTGGTTGCAGGTCGCCGGGCCGGAGGCGTACCACGGCAGCGGGTTCACCCACCTGGGCGTATGGGAGAACATCACATCGTTCGCGGCGTTCCCGCCCCAGTCTTTGGCCGGCGCCGCCGGCTGGTGGACCGGGTCGGCCCTGAACTACGGGGAACGCGACACGTTCTTCGGCCCGGTGCTGTGCGCCGCGTTGCTGGTCGCCGTCGTGGTGATGAATCGCCGCCCGGCGGCGCGGCGCGGCGACGCTGGTCGCTCGCGACCCGAAGTGCTGGCGTTGACGGTGACCGCCGCAGCCATCGCCGTAGTCGCGTTAGGTCCGCGGTTGCAGGTCGGCGCCTGGCACAGCCCGATCCCGCTGCCGTGGGGCGCGGTTGACCGCCTGCCGTTCTTCGACTCGGCGTTGCCCGGCCGGTCAGCACTGCTGCTGATTCCGATCGTCGCGCTGTTCATCGTCGCGGTGGTCGACCATCTGCTGGCGCGCCCGCGTCGACATGCGACCCGCCGGATCGCCGCGCTGGTCGCGGTGGCGGCGTTCGTGCCGATCCTGCCGGTGCCGATCAGCACGTCGCCTCGGGCCGCCCTACCGACATTTATCAGCGCCGGCATGTGGCGCGCGTATCTGCCGCCCGGCGCCACTGTCGTGTCCATACCGCCATCGAGTTGGGACAGCTCCGACGCGCAGCGCTGGCAGACCGCGACCGGTTATGCGTTCCCGGTCGAGGGTGGGTACTTTCTCGGCCCGGGCAACGACGGCCGCAGCTCGATCGGGCCGCTGTCACGCCCCACGTCGACGCTGCTGACCGCGGTCGCACGCGATGGTGCGCGGCCGACCATCACCGATGCCGACCGCTCGGCCGCACGCGCGGATCTGATCTACTGGCACGCCGGCCTCGTCGTGCTGCCGGATCCGACGCCGGGCATCGACCATGCCTGGGCCGGCCGGCACGATCAGCTTCTTAAAGTCGGTACGGAGCTGTTCGGCACACCAACCCGCGTGGCCGACGTGTGGCTGTGGCGATTCTCGCACTGAGAACCGTGACCGAGCCGCGGGTACGCTCGTTGCCGTGACCACAACTTCGGTAGACGCCCCAACTTCGGTAGACGCCGCGGCCACCACACCGACGGCGGTTCAGTCGGCCGCGACCCGACCCGGTCCGGCAACGAACCGACCGGCCGCGGTGCGCTGGCTCGGCACCATCGACTACGTCGCCGCCTGGGACGAACAGCGCCGGACGCAGGAGCGTGTGCTGGGCGGAGACGAGCCGGACACCGTACTGCTCCTCGAACATCCGAGCGTGTACACGGCCGGCAAACGTACGCAGTCGTGGGAGCGCCCGGCCGACGGAACCCCGGTCATCGACGTTGACCGGGGCGGTCAGATCACCTGGCACGGACCGGGCCAACTGGTCGGCTACCCGATCCTCACGTTGCCCGGTGCCCACGACGGTCGGCCGGTCGATGTGGTGGCGTACGTACGTCGCGTCGAGCAGATGCTGATCGACGTATGCGCCGAACTCGGGGTGGAGACCGTCCGCGTGGCCGGGCGGAGCGGCGTGTGGCGACCGGCCGACGGCCAGCGTCCGGACCGGAAGATCGCCGCGATCGGCATCCGCGTGGTCCGCGGTGTCACGATGCATGGTTTCGCGCTCAACTGCGACCCGGACATGGCGGCGTACGACAAGATCGTGGCCTGCGGCATCCGCGACGCCGGTGTCACGTCGCTCAGCCTTGAACTCGGTCGCGATGTCACCGTCGACGAGGTGCGACCGGTCGTCGAGCGGCACCTGCCCACACTGGCCGGCTGACCGGTCAGCGGCACATGCCGGTGAACGTGACGTCCGTCGCGTAGGGGGTGCTTTTGCTACGGCCCGTACGGCCGTCCGGCGTACGCTCGCACACGTGACCGAGTCCCAGCTTCCATCGGCATCCGCCACTACGTCGGCGGCCGGTGGGCACGTGGCGCCGGACGGCCGGCGGATGCTTCGCATCGAAGCACGTAACGCCGAGACACCCATCGAGCGCAAGCCGCCATGGATCAAGATCAAGGCGAAGATGGGTCCGGAATTCACGGCGATGCGCGGACTGGTCCAGCGCGAGGGCCTGCACACGGTCTGCCAGGAAGCCGGCTGCCCGAACATCTACGAGTGCTGGGAAGACCGCGAGGCGACGTTCCTCATCGGCGGCGACCAGTGCACGCGACGCTGCGACTTCTGCCAGATCGACACGGGCAAGCCGGCCGACTTCGATGCGGACGAACCTCGCCGGGTGGCCGAGAGCGTGGCGACGATGGGCCTGCGCTACGCGACCATCACCGGCGTCGCCCGGGACGACCTGCCCGACGGTGGTGCCTGGCTCTACGCCGAGACGGTCCGGCAGATCCATGGTCTGGTCGACGGCTGCGGCGTCGAGCTGCTGATCCCCGACTTCAACGCCGTACCCGAGCAGCTGGCCGAGGTGTTTAGCGCCCGACCCGAGGTGCTCGCGCACAACCTTGAGACGGTTCCCCGCATCTTCAAGCGGATCCGGCCCGCGTTCCGATACGAGCGCTCCCTCGACGTGATCTCGCGGGCGCGCGCCGCCGGCCTGGTGACGAAGTCAAACCTGATCCTCGGCATGGGCGAGGAGCGCGCCGAGATCTCCGAGGCGCTGCGCGACCTGCACGCCGCGGGCTGTGAACTCATCACGATCACGCAGTATCTCCGCCCGACTCCCCGGCATCACCCGGTGACGCGGTGGGTCAAGCCGGAGGAGTTCGTCGAGCTGTCCGCCGAGGCGACCGAGATCGGTTTCGCCGGCGTGATGAGCGGCCCGCTGGTCCGCTCGTCGTACCGGGCTGGCCGCCTCTACCAGCAAGCGCTGGCCGCCCGTACGCCGGCAATCGTCTAGTGATTCGGTTGCCGTCCGAGAGCCCAGCGTGAGAACGTCGCAGCGCTACGTGGTGCGGTCGTCTGGAGTTCGCTGGCGACGAGGGTCGGATCGCACGATCGCTCGCGACCACTAGACTCTGCGCCATGGCAAAGCAGGAAGCGGCCGTGAAGGTCAGCCGAACCGAACGGTTCAAGCAGCTCGGCAGGGTGTTCGCGTTCGTGGCGAAGCGTGACCGCCTGTTCGTACCGCTGATCATCGCGGCGGTCGTGCTGCCGCTGGTGCTCGTTACGCTGCTCATCCTGTTCGCCGGCCTCACGCCGCTGTTCTACGTAGCCGGCGTGCTGCTGGCGGTGCTCGCCGTCATGATCGTGCTGAACGCGCGCTTCACCAAGGCGCAGATGACCGAACTGCACGGTCAGGTCGGAGCGGCCGCCGGCATCGTCGAGCAGATGCGCGGTGCCTGGGAGGTCACGCCCGGCCTCGCGGTCACGACGCAGGAAGACATGGTCACGCTGGTCATCGGTCGACCCGGTGTGATCCTGCTCGGCGAGGGAAACCCGGCGCGCCTGCGCGGCATGCTCGGCCAGGAGAAGCGGCGGCTCGCGAAGGTCATCGGTACGACCGAAATGCGCGACCTGATCATCGGCGACGACGAGGGTCAGGTGCCGCTCAAGAAGTTGCGGGTCACGCTCATGAAGCTGCCCCGTACGACATCCGGGGCCGAGATCAACGCACTATCCACTCGCATCAAGGCGCTGCAGGCCCGGCCGCAGATGCCCAAGGGCGCGATCCCGAAGCACATGCGGCCGCAGGGCTCGCAGTTTCGCCCGCCGCGCGGCCGGTAAATCCGGCGCCACATCCGGCGATCTTGCAACACTAGCGGTGCTTCCGCGCCTGGGAGACACCAACAATGTGCAAGATCGCGGATCTTGCGGCGCTTCCGCGGCCGGTCGCGCGTCGGGGACTCGACGGACTCTCGCGCGGTCAGCCGGCCGCGCGGGGCTGTCGCGGAGCCTCCACGATCACGCTGCCGGTGAGTCGATCGTGCAGGCCGCGGCGATCGCTATCCATGATCACGGCGGGAATCACGAGACACAGCAGAATGCCCCGCAGGGCCGCCCACGGCACCCCGATCGGACCGCCGGTCGTCACCGACACACAACGGATGCTCCGCACGAACATCCCCGGCGTCTGCGCGAACAGACCGACAAAGAACGCGTACTCGACGACCAACACCACGAGCGGAATCCACGAGTCGCGGCGCGGATCGCCGAAGAACGAGCTGATCAGCAGGCACAACACCCAGTCGATCAGCAAGGCCACAAACCGACGGGCAAGGCTCACCGGTTCGGGTGCCGCCTGGTCCCGTGCCGTCCTGGTCGCCCTGGGCTGGTCACTCACGCCTCGAACCCTAACCCGTGGGTACGGTGACCGGCCGGCGCCCGTACCCACGATCGGACGGGTCACACCAGCGCAAACCGTTAGGCCGGATCGGTAAGGCCGTACCAGCCGATCAGCGCACGCACCGGGATGCCGGACGGGACGTCGGGGGCGGCCTCGATCTCCTCGACGAGCGCGGCCAGACGCTGGGCGAACTGCATCGCCTGTGGCGGGCTCATCCGGCGATCAACCTGCATCAACAGCCCACCGGGACCAGACTCCGCTGAGTCCGATCCACGCATGTCGACGCGGCCGGCACGGAGGTTACCAACCATGTCATCGCGGAAACCGTCCAGCGCGGCCACGATGGTGTCGGCGACATCGTCGCGTACCCCCGGATCGCTCAGCAGGGCCGGGCTCAGCAGCAGACTCAACTGTGCCGTGCGGTAGCGCTGCTCATTGATGCCGGACACCACCCGGGTCTCGGCCACCTCGATCAGGTGAGCCTCTTCGAGCTGCTTGAGATGCCGATACAGCTTGGTCTGCGGCTCCCCCAGCTCGGCCGCCAGTTCCTTGGCCGACATCACGCGTACGTCGCCGTCCACATGGGACATCAACCGGCGCAGGATCGCGATCCGCAACGGGTCAGACATGACGCGCAGCGTGTCGGCATCAGTCACCTCGCGTCGCGCCAGTGGCGGCCCCGACACGAGCACCTGAACGTCGTCGCTTGTCGCTGCCATCGCGATCCACCCATCTCGTACGCAACTTTCGATTGCCATCTTGCCACATGTTCACTCGTGTGTCATCGTTCATGCAGACGTGAATGATGATGGAAGCGCGAACGTTAACGATGGGAGCAAGAGATGTCGGCTCAAACGGCAACCGTCGCCGGTGGCGAACCCTCGGCAGAACCCGCAGTCGACAGCTCGACCGGGATCATTACCGGGGACAGCACGCAGCAGCAGGCCCTGCCGTCGCTCTGGCGCAACTGGCGCTTCC
>DASQPR010000543.1:0-2403 GCA_035643815.1 Micromonosporaceae bacterium
TGGAACGTCGTGGGCATCGTCGTCCTGGCCTGGACCGCGATCGCCGCACGATCGGTGGCGTTGACCGGTTTCGGATTGGACTCACTGATCGAAATCGGCGCCTCGATCGTGGTGGTGTGGGAACTCTCCGACGCCGATGAAGACCGTCAACACCGCGCGTTGCGGTTGATCGCGATCGCCTTCACCTTCTTGGCCGTGTACCTGGCCGTCCAGTCGAGCTGGGCGCTGATCGTCGGCTACCAGCCGCGGCACAGTCCGGCCGGGATCGTGTGGACGGCCGTGACCGCCGCTGTCATGTTCGGGTTGGCCGCCGGCAAGGCCAACACTGGCCGGGCGCTCGACAATCCCGTCCTGGTGGCCGAGGGACGAGTGACCGTTGTCGACGGTGTACTGGCCACCGCCGTGCTTGTTGGCTTGCTTCTCAATGCGGCGTTCGGACTGTGGTGGGCGGACCCGGTGGCCGGATACGTGCTGGTGTTCTACGCCGTCCGGGAGGTCCGTACGATCGTCGCCACCATGGGCGGGCGGACACCAACTCCATAGTCGAGTACGGTCACCGGATGCGTACGCCGCCACTTCCCGGCGCGATTGCGCCGGTAACCTCGGATCGCCTCGCCGCCCGCGCGGTCGGCGACCGACTAGCCCAGGTAACAAGGCCAATCACGATCGACGACTACGACCCGACGTGGCCGGCGATGTTCACTCGCGAAGAGGTCCGCATCCGGCAGGCGCTCGGGCCGCTCGCGCTCGCGATCGACCACGTCGGGTCGACCGCGGTACCGGGCCTTGCGGCCAAGAACCGGCTCGACATCGACCTCATCGTGGCCGATCCAGCGGACGAATCCGCCTATGTTCCGGCGCTTGAGCCGGCCGGATATGTGCTACGGACGCGCGAGCCCGACTGGTATGAGCATCGCTGCTTGTGGACGCATGATCACGGCGTCAATCTCCATGTCTTCGGGCCGGACTGCGACGAGCACCTACGCCACCTGATCTTCCGTGATTGGTTGCGGGATCATCCGGACGACCGCGACCGGTACGCCGCCGAGAAGCGCCAGATTGCGGCGGTCCACCATATGGACATTGTCGAGTACGTCAATCAGAAGGCGGCCATCGTCATCGAGATCCTTCGCAAGGCCGGGTGTGTGGACTCGCACGATTCCGAAGAGGCGGTCGGCCGCTAGGCGCGGAATCAGAGCGGCGCACGAGCATTGCGAAGTCGAATCCCGGAGAACCCTACAGTCGACGCGATCACCGCTCGCCACCATGGCCCCAGGTCGTCCGCCAGTCGCAGCTCGATGCCGGCCTCTTCGTGCAACGCGAGCAGATTACCGATGGGCTCGGCCTCACCGAGTGGTTGCACCGGCTGTGAAGTCACCCACGCCGCATCGCCCAACCGTCGAAACGACTCCACCGCAAACCGGTAGGCATACACCTGGGTCGACTGCATACGACCGAGCCAGCCGTACTCGATCATGTGGACGCGGGACGCCGACGGACCGAGCACGGACAGCCTGTCCTCGACAGTCGTCGACGCGACCGACCACGCCATCGCGCGCGGGCATTGTCGCGGAAACCAGTACGCCGGCGCCTGTTCGGCATCGACGGCCCAGACGTACGCATCGGGCTGGCGAGCCGTTGCGGCCACGTGCGGATCGAACGACCGGATCGTCGGGTCCTCGGAGAAGTGCAGCAACTCGCCGGCAGTGGGTCGCATAGCTTCACCTTGGCGGAGGCCTTAGCCGCCCGGCAACGCGAATACGGCAGGATGCACTCCTGTGATCGGAAAACTCGAAACCGTACCGGCTCGGACCCGCGCCGACCTTCTCGCCGCGCCCGTCGCCGAGACTCTCGCGTCCTGGAGCGGCACGACGAACGTCGACACCATCGAGGTCGCCGCGATCGACCCCGATCTAGCCGACACGGCCGCGTTCTGCGCCGCGTACGACGTGGGGCTGGACATCAGCGCAAACTGCGTGGTGGTCGCCGGCAAGCGTGAGGGCGTGCAACGATTTGCGGCCTGCATGGTGCTCGCGACCACTCGGGCCGACGTGAACAACGTCGTGCGCCGCCTGCTCGATGTACGAAAGCTGAGCTTCGCCCCGATGGATACGGCGGTCAACGAGACCGGCATGGAGTACGGCGGGATTACCCCGATCGGGCTTCCGGCGGGGTGGCCGGTGTATGTCGATGCCGCCGTCGCCGCGGCGCCGTTGGTAGTCATCGGCTCCGGCGTGCGCCGCAGCAAGATCGTCCTGCCCGGGGCAACCCTCGCCGAACTGCCGAATGCCCAGGTCGTCGACGGGCTGGCCAACCCGATCTGACGGCGCCGGCGCGGGCACGTCCCGCGAACGTCTGCCCAAACGTCAGACCTCGCACACGTCGTCGTCGCACACCGGTCCG
>DASQPR010000544.1:0-7070 GCA_035643815.1 Micromonosporaceae bacterium
GCGCGGAGTTCCGCGGTAAGATCATCGTCCGGGTGTGCGTCAATGAACGTGCGAATGTTGAGCCATTGCGCGGCCCGATACCGATCCCAGCTGTCTTCGTCGGCGAGCACCATCTCAACGACGTCATAGCCGAGGTCGCCGAAGAGCGAGACGACGCCGGGCAACGAGTCGAAGTCGTCCACCGACCGAGCGTGGCAGGCCTCGACGGCCTCCTGGCTCGGCGGCTCGGCTCGCCAGAACGGCTCCCCGATCAGCATGATGCCGCCGGGCCGAAGGCTGCGTTCGAGCAACGCTACGGTGCCGGTCACGCCGTCGCCGATCCAGGTCGCGCCGACACAAGCCGCGACGTCGACCGGGTTGGCCGACACGTACCCGGCGGCGTTGTCATGCACGAACCGCACGCGATCCGCGACCCCGAGCTCGTCGGCGCGCTCGCGCGCTTCGGTAAGCGAGACCGTGCTGATATCGACACCGACGCCGGTGACGCCGTGGTCGCGCGCCCAGGTGGCAAGCATCTCGCCCTTACCGCAGCAAAGATCGAGAACCGACATCCCGGTACGGAGACGGATCGCTCGACCGAGCGTGGCCAACTTCTCTGACGTAAACGGATTGAGGATCCGGTGACTACTCTCCCGGATCGTATAAATGCGTGGCAGGTCCACTTCGGTGATTCCCTACGTGTGATGGACGGGTCGTCTGGACAGGGCGGAGACGGACGCCGTCGACACGCATCAAAACACCTTCTCGCACGCTGGATCGGTTGGGTCGAAGTTGATCGGGACCATAGCGGCGCCCGCCGCCGTGAGCAACCCGATTAACGTGGCCACCTCATTGGACGCACCGGGCCTTCGTCCTCGACTTCAACGTCGACGCGGCGACCTTGCAACGGAGGTCGCCGCGTTTGTGTGCGCTACGGACGGGCGCGTCCCAGCGCCGGCCGCCACTGCGCGATCTCGCGGTCATAGCTGCCTTCCTGGATGTCGCGAAGCGCGAACGCATATCCCGATTCGACCGCCCGCGACATCATCTGCAGCACCGGAATCGGGGCCGCCAGATAACCCCATCGGGACAATTCCCGCCCGACCGCGTATTCGACATCGCGCCGTGAGTACGCATGGCGCATGGCGTAGTCGTGAAGCTGGTCGATCGCTTCACACCACGAATCCACCTCGTATGCGGAGAAGCCCTGATCCATGGGCGTCAGTATCCCCGGGCGCCGCCGCTCGCGGAAGCAGCCTGGTGGACGCCTCCTCCTGTCGTGTCGGATGTCGCTGCGACAGCCGGATCGACCGCTCCCGCTGTGCGCCGGTCGCGCCATCGGTCCGCCCACGAAACAGGTCGGATTGACCGATCGGCACACCACGACGGCTCGGTCGATCGGACGGCGCCCGCCCACGCCAAACGGGCCGGTCTGGGCGTGAATCCGGCTATATCTCAGACAAGACCACATTCGCCCTGGTACGCGTGGATAGGCTGATGGATATTGGCGATCTTCGGGGGACGATGACCGATGCGGCTGCCGGTGACAGTGGGTGACTTGGCCCGCATCGCTCTGACGGTCTCCGCCGACACCGCCTGTGCCGACCTGGACATGACCTTCCGAGGCGACAGAAACCTCACTTCTGTCGCGGTGAGCGACGGGCACCGCCTCGGGCTCGTCATGCGCGACGCGTTCGGCCAGCTGATGTCCGGGCCATTCGGTTACGGGCGGACGCTGTGGGCGCAGCGCAGCGTCGGAGAGATCACCGACTGGGCACCGCTTCGCGTTCCGGCCGATTCCATGGTTCCGACGGTCGCCGGCCATCTGCGGTCCCGCCCTGACATCCACCGGTACGACGATGTGCTCGTCGATATCGACAGCAGCACTGTCGGCCACGCGTCGGCGGCGGATCTCTTCGACGGCCTCGCGCGGCAATTCGCGCACCGTGCCATTCACGACGACCTGACCGGCCTCGTCAACCGCACGCACTTCTTGGAACTACTCAGCTCGATATGTGCGGACTTCCGCGACAACCGGGTCATGTTGGCGCTCATCGACCTCGACGGCATGAAACGGATCAACGACACGTACGGTCACACTGTTGGCGATGCGGTGCTATCGCGAGTGGCCCGACAACTCACCACCGCGGCACGACCGGGCGAGGTCGTCGCCCGAATCGGCGCGGATGAGTTTGTCGTGCTGACCAGGACCTCACGGCGTGGCTCGGCGACCGACGCGGCCCGTGACTTCGGCCAACGCTTCCTCATGACGATCGGTGCCCCGAGCGACAGCCGGGTCCCGGAGGGTCGGCTGACCGCCAGCATAGGCGTCTCGGTGTCGGGCGACCGCGCCGATCCGACGACGCTGCTGTCCGAGGCGGACATGGCCATGTTCACAGCCAAGCAGGCCGGCGGCGGCCAGGTCCATGCGACCGCGGACGTCGAAGCGGATCTTGCCATCGGTGTGGATCTCGTTGATCGATCGGTTGCGCAGGCCATCGACAGCGGCGAGATGCGCGTCTGGTATCAGCCGATCGTGCGGATCGCCGACCGGTCGCTCGTCGCCATCGAGGCTCTGGTGCGGTGGGCACATCCGCGCATGGGCCTGCTGGCGCCGGACCGGTTCCTGCCGGGCGCTCGCCGGGCCGGCCACCTTCCCGATCTGGACCGCTGGGTGATGGCACGGGCCTGCGCAGACATCATCGAATTGGATCGGCGACTCGGTTCCCGCGCGCCGGCCCAGATAGCGGTGAACGTCTCGCCGGCGACGCTCGCCACCGACTTCGACGAACTCGTGACCGCGGCGCTCGCCGAGACCGGGCTCACCGCGTCACGACTTCTCCTGGAGCTGCCCGAGGGCGCGAGTCTCGAGACCCTGAACGCCGCGAAGCGCGGGCTCGAACGATTGCGGGAACTCGGCGTCGGTCTGGTGCTCGACGACATGGGCGCCGGATCGACCAGCCTGCGACATTTGTCGACCTTGACCATCGGCGGGTTGAAAATCGACGCTGCGTTCGTCAACGGCATGACCCACAATCCACGCGATCACACCGTAGTGAAGCTTCTTGCCGATCTCGGGCGTGGCCTGGATCTTCCCGTCACGGCCGAGGGCGTCGAGTCGCTCGAACAGTTGGCCGCGCTGGCCGAACTCGACGTGGAATACGCGCAGGGCTACTACCTCGGCCGGCCACAACCGCTCGATGTTCTGTCGGACCGTCTCGTCGACGTCGGGGCAAGAGTCAGCTAACCGCCCGGCGGATTGCGCGTGCGACGGTCGCCGATTGAGGCAAGCCTGCAACCGGTCGAACGTCTCCGTCGGCCAGCGCATCGATGGGATGTCCGGGATGTGGCCGTCGTCACGGGAGTGAACGGGCGCCATCGTTCCTCTACCGAGCATGCAGACAATTCACCTCGCGGCCATCGGGGTCGCAACTGTGCTCGGCCTCGACGCACTTATCCACGCCTACTGGTCGACCGGCCGGGTGTGGCCGGCGCGCGACACGCGGGCGTTGTCACACGCCGTACTCAACGCGGACGTGCCATTCACACCAGGGGTCCTGATCCCCCTCGTCGTCGTCTTGAGCATCGGCTGCGGTGCCATGCTCGCTCGCGCCGATCTCGTCCACACGGGACTTCCCTCGTGGATGTTGGCGGCGGCCGCCGGTGTCGTCGCGCTCGGCCTGCTGGCGCGTGGACTAGCCGGCGTCGCGTGGATCGCCGGGATCGGATCGTCCCGCGACACGCCGTTCTACTGGCTCAACCTCATCGCGTACACGCCGATCTGCCTGGTCTTGAGCGTCGCGGCCGGAATCGTCACGCTGCGCCCGGGCGGGGCGTGACCCGGACCGTCCACGGTGAACTACCGCACGATGGCTTTCGTTATTACTGTCAGACCATTGGGCCTGACGAAGGAGGCTAACGTGGGTACGAAACGACGAGCCGCGTGGCGGGCGGCAGCTGTGCTCGTAGCGGCGATTACGACGACCGGTGTCCTGGTCGGCTGGGCGCGCGGTGGGGACGGTGGTCAGAGTTCGCTCGCCGCGTTCGGCCACAGCGCGACTTGGACAACGGTTTTCAAAGGCACACGGGCCGGCATCGAGGGCCTCGCCGGCGACAGTCACGGCAACGTCTACGTAGCCGAACGCGGCGGCGGCACCAACCCGTGCCCGGTCTGGAAGATCGCGGCGGCATCCGGCACCACGACGCAAGTGGGTTTCGTTCCCGGGCCGTGTTCGCCCAGTGGGCTCGCGTTCGGGCGCGACGGTCGTCTGTATATCACCGGGGGCAACGCTCCGGCGCTCGACCAGATCGACGTCCTGGTTCCGGGCGCCGCGACAACGGCGGCCACCGTCTTCGCCACCGGCGTTGCCCAGGCGAACGGCATCACATTTGATGGCGCCGGAAATCTCTGGGCAACCGACGGAAACAATAAGCAAGGGATCGTCTACCGGGTCGGCCCGACCGGCGGCGCGGCGTCCGAGAAGTTCCGGGTTCCGCCGATGGCGGACTCGATCGGTGTCGGTCGGCAGAACGGGACACTGCAGGGGACGGCGGCGCCGACCAACGCGCCCAATCCGCAGGACATCGTCGCCAATGGAATCGCCTTCACTCGCGACGGCGACATCGTGATCGCGGATACCGCCCGCGGCGCGCTCTGGCAGATCAGCGTCGACCGCCACGGCAACGTCGCGAGCCCAACCGGCTGCGATCAGATGTACGCCGCCGACACGCTCTGCCTCGACGACGTTCGCGTCGAGAGCCCGTACCTGGAGGGGGTCGACGGGATCGCCCTGGACTCCGCCGGTCGGATCTGGGCCGACGCCAATGAGCGCCAGGCCATCGTGGTGGTCGACGACCACAACGGCATCACGGAAATCTTCCGCAACCCCGTCGACGCGACCACCGGTCGGCGTAACAACGGGCCCCTGGAGACGCCGACGAGCCCCGTTTTCGTCGGCCGTACGTTCTGCACGACCAGCTCGGACGGCAACCGGCGGGACAACTTCCCGAACTCCGGCGGCGAGGTGACGAACACCGGCAAGATCTCGTGCCTGGACCAGCAACTGGACGATCCCGGTCTGGAGTTGCCGGCCCGCTGAGGCGTTCCCGGGACGCGCGGCCGCCGCTCGTCAGTGGCCGCGCTCCCGCTCGTCCCGCCACCGTCGCTGGCCGCGACGGCCGCGCCGGCGGCATCGCCACATCGAGCTTCGTCTTGAGCCTGGCGGCGCGGCAATCCACCGTGAGCAGCAACTTCGTCATATCTGGCTCCCACTTGTCAGCCAACGCCAGCTTGGGGCATTCATCCCATGGACGTAAGCGCGACACCGTTCTCGACATCCGTCGAGATCGGATCGAGAATTCATATTGTTGGATTTCCGGCGACGCTTGGTCTCGACCGATTCGGGGTAGTGCGATCACGCGCGCGTCGGCCGGTCCAGTGGGTGATGTGCGCATCGTCTACGTCCGAGCGAAGCCTCACAGCGAACGGTGGTGTCGGTGCCCGGCGACAGCGTAGATGCCGCGAACGCGTTGACGGTCGCGGTTGCGGCCGCGTGCGATGGGGACGACGACGCGTTTCGCACCGTCTACCGTTGCGTACATCCGCCCCTTCTACGCTATTTGCGCACGTTGATCGGCGGCGACGCCGAAGACGTCGCTTCGGAGACGTGGCTACAGATCACCCGAGATTTGCGTACGTTTCGCGGCGGGGGCGACGCGTTCCGCGGCTGGGCAGCGACGATCGGGCGTCATCGCGCTCTGGATCACATCCGATACCACCAGCGGCGGGCAGTCGTGGTTGTGTCGACCGAGGAATTCGCCGAGCGATCCGCCCGCGATGACACCTCTGTCGACGCCGTCGACGCGCTGGGCAGCGAGCGTGCGTTGTCATTCATTCGGTTGCTGCCGCCGGACCAGGCCGAGGCAGTGCTGTTGCGGGTCATCATGGGCCTTGATGCGACCACCGCCGCGCAGGTCCTGGGAAAGCGGGCCGGCGCGGTCCGGACGGCTTCCTATCGAGGCCTTCGCCGCCTAGCGGCACTCATGACCGATTCGGAACCGATCGACGCCAAGAGGCGAGAGCCCAGGCGTGCAGTGACACCTGCGCCCGTCTGGACGCTGAAAGGTACGAGATGAGTACCTGCCAACCGCGGCGCGTCACGCGTACATCAGCGGAGCAGACGTTTGCGAGCCTCGCTCGCGGTGCATCGCATCGTGGTGAGCCCGTCGATGAGCTGCTCGCGGGACTCGTCGCGCCCTCGCTCGATCGGGAGACCGACGGAGAACGTCAAGCGTTGTGCGCACTGCAGACCGCACGTCAATCGCCGATCGCAGGTCGGCGCACCGGGACGATCGGACGACGGGTCAGACAACTCGTCACCATCAAGGTGGCAGTGGCCGCGGCCGTACTCGCCGGCAGCGGGATAGCGGTCGCCGCCGGCTCCGGCGAACTGTCGCGAGCCCTGAACGGTGGCACCGAGAGCTCCGCAACACGAGCTGCGGCATCAGCACGTGCGCCGGGTGTCACCGACTACTCGGCGTCTCGCTCGGCGAGTCACAGCGCGGCGCCGCCGAACTCGAACCCAACGCCTCGCGCGTCGACGGCGGCGCCGACCGCACGTTGCCAGGTGTTCAACGCTCTCAACTCCAAGGCGCAGCACACGTCACTACGCGGTCAGGCGTTCGCCGACCTGATCCAGGCGGCACACGGCCGCAAATATGTCGCCGCGTTCTGCGCCGCGCTGGTGGCCGGCGGTGCAGCCGAGCCACCGTCGGGCCCTGGCTCGCCGGCGGTCCCCAGCCAGCCCGAGCACCCGAGCCACCCCGCTCACCCGAGCCATCCCGCTCACTCGAACCAGCTCATTCACCCCGACAACCCCGCTCACTCAAGCCGGGCCAACTCCTAGCGCACCGAAACCCCCAGGCGCGAGTGACACCACGCGGCTCCGCGGCGCTGTTCAACATGAGCCGGCAGACCGGCCGCGCTCGACGACTTGTTCGGCCAGCCGGCCCGCGGAGGCTGCTGGCGAGGCGTGCAACACGCGCACAAGAGGGACGTGATCCGGAATGGAATCGTACAAAATGGACTTCCA
>DASQPR010000545.1:0-11121 GCA_035643815.1 Micromonosporaceae bacterium
ACCTTCGCGGCCGCCCGACCGCTGTAAGCGGATGGTTCGATCCGGTGGGTCGAGTTGGCCTGGTCGCCATCGTTGTCGGCCACCCGGAGCGGGTTGTCGGCGTCGTCGGGGGCAACGTCGGACACGAAACCCCCTTCGCACGGTGACCCTGCGCATTGCGCAAGCCAGGCGGTGCCCACCGCGGATCGGCGGGGGGTGACCGCGACACGTCATGATGGCCGCGAAACCGGACTTCTGACTGCTCGGTGCCGACCTACGGTGCATTGTTCCGCTAGGGCCATCCACAGACAAGACCACAACCGCCAGCCGACCCCGGACGGTTGCGCTCAGAATGCCGGCCTACGTGATCAGCTAGCTCGATCGACGCTGCTCAAAACGTCAGGGCGGCCAATGGTGCCGTGGCGGAGGTCGTGCCGGCAAGTAACTCGGCGGCCGCCTGTCCGCATGCGGTCGATGCTCCGTACGTGCAGATCTGTGTTGGCGCGAGCGCCCCGGCCGGCACCCCCATCTCGACGACGACCGCGTCCTGCCGTGCGGCGAGCAGATGCTTGAGTGCGTTACGCATCCACACGTGACGGTGGGCGTCACGCACGACGGCGACGATCGGTCGTCCATCGGCCGCCCACACCTGTGCATCCATCGTCTCGGCCACGGCGGCGTCGCCGTCGAGCTGGGCCTCGGTCAGGCGTACGCCGGTGGCGCCGCCGATCAGGTTCGACAGCGAGGCGTAGACGCCCCACGGTGTTCCGGTCCCGACCGCCATGTTCATCGCGGGAGACAGCTCGACCACGTGCGGCGGCACGGTAAAGGGCCACGGCACGCCGTCGGCACCGGATGTCACGCGGATGGCGCGGCGCGCCGCGACCAGACCGGGATGCGGGCCGGGCGTGCCGGCGGGCGTTCGGCGCAGCCGGGCCGCCCGCGACCAGGCGGCCAGAGCATCCACCCGCGCGGCCGCGTCGGCCAGCCGTTCCTCCGACAATGAGCCGTCGATGACGGCGCGGACGATCGCGTCGCGCAGCGTCACGGCCGTCGCCTCGTCATAGTGCTCGCCGCCCACGCAGACCGCGTCGACGCCGGCGGCCAAGGCGGCAACGGTCGCGCCACCGAGTCCGTAACGTCGTGCTACCGCCTGCATTTCGATCCCATCGGTGACGATCAAACCGTCGAACCCAAGTTCGCCTCGGAGCACCTCGGTCAGCACGGGATAGCTGAGCGTCGCCGGCCGGTCCGGATCGATCGCCGGTACGACGAGATGACCGGTCATGATCGTCGCGACGCCGGCCTCGATTGCCGCTCGGAACGGTACGAGCTCACACGTATCGAGTGCGGCGCGATCCGCCACGATCACCGGCACGTCGTGGTGGGAGTCGACGGCGGTGTCGCCGTGGCCGGGAAAATGTTTGGCACATGCGGCCACGCCGGCGGACTGCAGGCCGCGAACCCAGGCGGCGGTATGGCGGGCGACGAGGTGCGGATCGGAGCCGAACGCGCGCACGCCGATCACCGGATTGTCCGGGTTGGAGTTGACGTCGGCGTCGGGGGCGAAGTCGAGCGTGATGCCGAGACCAGCCAGCTCCTGACCCAGATGGCGAGCGACCGCCGCGGTCAGGTCGACGTCGTCGGCGGCGCCGAGTGCGAGGTTGCCGGGGCGCGAGCTGCCACTGTGCGCCTCCAGGCGCGTCACGTCGCCGGCTTCCTCGTCGATGCAGATGATGACGTCGTCGGATTCGGCCCGAAGCGCCGTGGTGAGGGCCGCGACCTGCTCCGGCGTGTCGATGTTTCGTGCATAGAGGAGGACCGAACGCAGTCCGCCCGCGATCCGTCGACGGATCCAATCCGGCGGCACGGTGCCCTCGAAGCCGGGTTGCAGGACGGCGTCAGCGAGCCCGGCGAGACGTCGGTCCATCGCTGGCCCTCCATGCGGCTAGGTGCGGTCAACTCGCGGCCCCCGTGTCCGGCCGGCTTCAGGAAACATTGTTGACAGTGGTCCGGCTAATAGTCAAGAAACCTTTCAGTTCTACCTGGCGGGTTGGTCTGCACTGATGGTCGTACATGTGTTCGAATAAGCAGATGGAACGCAGGAAGTTCTGGTGGAATGGCAAGTGGGGCCGCCTGGCGCGGCGCGATGTGTTGCTCTACGAAGACGGCGGCGTGTGGTGGGTCGAGGCGCGCGAGGGCGGCGCCGAGGGTCGCAGTCGCTGGTTCGAGTTCGCCGACGAGGACGCCGCGACCGACTGCGTCCGGATGCTCGTTGCCGGGACCGAGCGGTGGCGAGAGCTTTAAGAACATTCATCGGCGGCGTCGACGCAACGGATCGTCAGGCCAACGGGCCAGGACGCAACGAAGTGCTGCCAATGCGCAAGACACAGGCGTGCCATCGGCCGGCGATCCCGAATAGCGTCTGACACACACGCGCAAGGCGCCGGCAACCGGCGTCCAGATCACCATCGCCGGCTACCGTCGAAGATGCGGTTGCCCGTTTTACCAGCTCAGGGCGACGTTCCTGTGCGGGTCGCGCACCGGCGGTCGACATTTTGCTAACGGGAGGCAGGCGATGACCACGACAACTGAGCGCACCGCGGGCGAGCGGTCGGCCGCCCCCGGATCGGCCGGGCAGACGGCGGCGGCGCTGGTCGAGGCCGAGGCATGGACGGCGCATAACTATCACCCGCTGCCCGTCGTCATCGCCGATGCCGACGGTGCCTGGGTCACCGACGTCGATGGACGCCGCTACCTCGATTGCCTGGCCGGATATTCGGCCCTCAACTTTGGCCACCGTCATCCGGCCCTGATCGCGGCCGCACACGCGCAACTGGATCGCGTGACGCTGACGAGCCGCGCCTTCGTACATGACCAGTTCGGGCCGTTCTGTCACGAGCTCGCGGAGCTATGCGGCACCGATCTGGTGCTGCCGATGAACACCGGCGCCGAAGCCGTAGAGACCGCTATCAAGGTCGCCCGCAAGTGGGGCTATCAGGTCAAGGGCGTGCCGGACGGCCGCGCGAAGATCATCGTCGCGGCCGACAACTTCCACGGGCGTACGACGACGATCATCAGCTTCTCCACCGACCCGGACGCGCGAAACGACTTCGGCCCGTACACGCCGGGCTTTGTCATCGTGCCGTACGGGGATCTGGACGCGCTGACCGCGGCGATTGACGACGACACGGTGGCCGTGATGATCGAGCCGATCCAGGGCGAGGCCGGCGTCATCGTTCCGCCCGCCGGTTATCTGGCCGGCGTCCGCGCGGTCACGACGGAGCGCCGCGTGCTGTTCGTCGCCGACGAAATCCAGTCAGGGCTCGGACGCACCGGGACGAACTTCGCCGTCGAGCACGATGGCGTCGTCCCCGACATGTACATCCTTGGCAAGGCCCTCGGTGGCGGTGTCGTGCCGGTCTCCGCGGTGGCCGGATCCCATGAGGTCCTCGGCACGCTCAAGCCCGGCGAGCACGGCTCGACATTCGGCGGCAACCCGCTCGCATGTGCCGTCGGTCGCGCGGTGATCGCGCTGCTCAACACCGGCGAGTTCCAGGCCCGGGCGGCGGAGCTCGGCGAGCGGCTGCACAACCGCCTCGGCTCCCTCATCGGCCACGGTGTCACCGCCGTACGCGGGAAGGGCCTGTGGGCCGGCGTCGATATCGATCCGGCGCTGATGAGCGGCCGGGAAGCCAGCCAGCGGTTGATGGCGCTCGGCGTGCTCGCCAAGGACACGCACGGATCCACGATCCGGTTGGCCCCGCCGCTGTGTATCACCGCCGACGAGGTTGACTGGGCCGTCGACCGGCTGGCTCAGGTGCTGACCGAGGCCGGCGCTAGCTGAACCACCCGGGTGACCGGGCGCTGCCGGTCCGCGTGCCGCCCGACGCTGTGCTGACTAGCGTCCCGCGCGGTTCGTCTGGGCCGACCTAGCATCGGCTGACCCAGTTTCGGCTGACCTAGCATCGGCCGATCCGGTATTGGCCGGCCCGGTGTTGCCGGTCTGCCCGACCACGTCGGATCGTGCGGCGATGTCGATCTCATCGGCTCGGGCCTGCTCGCGGTGCGAGCCGACCATTCGCATCTCTCGGGTGCTGAGCGATAGGGCGTGGACCGATGGTCGACCAAGCGGTGGCCGTCGACTGCCGACGGAGAGGTCCGTTGGCGTGCGTGGCGGCACCGGTCCGGCGAGTACGGCCGGGTCGACACGCAGCGCGAACTCGTCCTCGCCCATGATGTTCAGCGCGCAGAACAGCAGGCACACCAGCGCCGCGATGGACATGAGCAGGATCGGCAGCACGAAGGCCGTAGGCTCGACGCCCGGCACCTTATGCGGCATGTCGCTCATTTGGATCTGCAGGGCCATCATCGCCGTGTAGTGCATGCCGGTGACAGCGACCGCGAGAACCGCCGCGGCGGCGAGGAAATGCAAGCCCCGGCGCGCGGCGAGGGTGAACCAGAGCGCTGTCGTCGATGCGACGACCGAGATGGCGATCGAGGCGGCCAGGAACCGCGGGTCGAAGCCGAAGGAGCCGTTGATGTGCACCGCGGCCATGCCGGTGAGGTGCTGTCCGGAGACGCCGAGACCAGTGAGAAGACCGCCCACGAGCAGGCGGGGCACGGACCGGCGGCCGTAGCCGACCAGAAAGATCCCGCCGGCGACCACGACGATCGCTATGGCGAGGCTGCCCAGGATCACCCATGGATTGAATCGCATGGTGGTGCCCTCGACCTCGAAGCCGAGCATCGCCATCATGTGCATCAACCAGATACCGCCGCCGCCGATCGCGACCGAACCGGCAAGGAGCCAGCCGGCCCGCCCACGGCCGACCGGCAGCGTACGGGCGTGTGCCGTACAGGCCAGGCCGAGTAGGCAACCAACGTAGGCCATCACCGATGCGAGGATCGGATTAGTGACGCCGTAGGAGAACTGCTCCACTTCGGCCATCGGCATTGCGCGCTCCGCTAGTTGGTGGCCCGGAAGCGCTCAGTGAGCCATCGGCACACGGACGGTCGTCGCACACCGTGTGCGACGCATGCACGGTCAAGGGTGCTGAGGCAGTGATTTTCGCCAAATGTCGTGATCGGCGGCAGAACGCCATAAAGCCGAAAGGGCGGGCCGCGGCGTGCGGCCCGCCCTTTTCACCGGAGGGACGTGCGGTGAATCAGTGCTGTCACCTTTCTAACCGATGAAGAGCCCTTGGTCGCGTGCTGATGATCGCGACCCACAATGAGCAATATCGATATATGTCCGAGTTATCACGGCTGTCCGAATGCCGATCACCGAACGTCATCAACCCTGTGCGCCCGGCTGATCTTTCCGGCTGAGGCCGCGTGAGACAGTTCACCGTGAGCCACTTCACGCAGGTTCGCGGGGTTGATCAAGGGTGCCACGCCTGTAACCGCAGGTGTCGATGCGGCAACATGGGCGAATGCGACTGCTGATCCTCGGCGGCAACGCCTTCCTCGGACGCGCTACGGCGCACGCCGCCATTGCTGACGGTGACTCTGTAACGTGCGCCGCACGCGGACAGTCCGGTCAGGTTCCGGACGGTGCACAGTTCGTGGCCATCGACCGTGACGACCCGTCCTCGTACGCAAGCATCGACGGCACGTACGACGCTGTCGTCGACGTCTCCAGCCGGCCATCGCACGTACGAGGGGCGTTGGCGGCGCTCGCCGATCGGGTCGGCCACTGGGTCTACGTATCGTCCGGGTCGGTCTACACCGACAGTGCTACGCCCAACCAACGCGTCGACGGAGCGCCGATCCACGATCCGGCACCCCTGGAGGTCGACGACCCGTTCGCCGATGGCTTCGTGAATTACGGGCCGTGCAAGGTCGCATGCGAACGCGCCGTGATCGACACCGTGGGCGTCGAGCGGGCGTTTATCTGCCGCGCCGGTCTGATCGTTGGCCCCGAGGACCGCAGCGACCGGTTCACGTACTGGCCGGAGCGGATCGCCCGGGGCGGCGAGATTCTGGCGCCGGGGACGCCCGACGACCTCGTCCAGTGGGTCGATGTACGGGATCTCGGTGCCTGGCTCGCGCTGGCCGCGCGTGACCGGATCGCGGGGACGTTCAACGGGATCGGTGTGCCGGCGCCGCGTGGCCAGTTCCTCGACGCGGTCGCCACCGGCGTAGCCGCACCCGCGCCGCGGTTCACGTGGGTGCCGGACGCCTTCCTGGTCGAGCAGGAGGTCAACCCGTGGGCCGGGCCGCGCTCGCTTCCGCTGTGGCTACCCCTGCCGGAATATGCCGGATTCCTCGCGCATGACGGGGTCGAGGCACGCGACGCCGGCCTGGTCGTGCGCCCGCTCGAGGACACGGCTTCAGACACACTCGCATGGGCCCGCGCCGTACGCACCGGCGACGAAACGCGCAAGGCCGGGCTCACGGACACCGATGAGGCCGCAGTGCTCGAGGCGTGGCGCGCGACCCTGAGATGATCGCGACCCTGAGATGACCGCGACCCTGAGATGACCGCGACCCTGAGATGACAAGGCGCCAAAGCGCGACCAACCCTCGGGAAGCTGGGAATTTCCCGAGCGTCGAATGGCGTTGATTCGTGCGTAGAGTGCCATTTGGCGTGATGCCTATCACCAAAAAGGGTGTTTTGAGCTGTTCCGAGTTGGTAACTCAGCGTCCTGCCGGGCAGCGCTCAGCGAATCTCCAGCCAGATCTGCGAACCTGATGCGGCGTTGGAACGTCTAGGTAAGTACCAGCCGACTTGCCGGTCGTCACTAAATGGTGACGCGAACAACGCATAAACCCGGAATCTCCGGTGGCTGGACCCTGTTGTCATGGGGGCAGGCCGCAGGGGGCGCTCTATCGGAGCGCGAGCTGCGACAAGCGGGGAGGGGCCCGAGCGTGAAAGACGCGAACGTGACGGTATTGCGAACGGATGAAGTCGCCGAAGAGCGCGACCTCGTCGGTGTATATCTGCATGAAATCTCCAAGACGCCGCTGCTGGATGCGGCGCAGGAAGTCGATCTGTCCAAGAACATCGAGGCGGGTCTTTACGCGGAATACCTTCTCGAGCTCGATGAGCTTCCGGCGAAGTGGGACCGCGATGAGCTCAAGGCCATGGTCCGGCTCGGCGACACCGCCAAGGATCTGTTCATCCGGGCGAACCTCCGACTCGTAGTGTCGATCGCCCGCCGCTACGTACGATCCGGTATGCCGATGCTCGACCTCATCCAGGAGGGCAACACCGGCCTGGTTCGCGCCGTCGAGAAGTTCGACTACGAGCGCGGCTTCAAGTTCTCGACGTACGCGACGTGGTGGATCCGCCAGGCGATTAGCCGGGCCATCGCCCAGCAGGAGCGGACCGTACGACTGCCCGTGCACCTCGTCGAGGACGTCAACCGGATGCGCAACGTCGTTCGCCAGCTGACCCGCGAGCTCGGTGGTGAGCCCGAAGTCATCCAAATCGCGGACGCGCTCGGCGTCACGCCGGAGCGCGTCGTCGAACTCAAGCGTTGGTCGCAGGACACGGTGTCGCTCGATACGCCGGTCGGCGACGACGGCGACACGAGCCTCGGCGACCTGGTTTCCGACAATGACTCGCCGTCGCCGGAGGATGTCGTTGTCGCATCCATGGAGCGGAACCGCATTGCCGGGCTACTTGGTCACCTCGACGACCGGTCCGCCGGCATCATGCGAGCCCGTTATGGACTCGAGGATGGCCGCGAACACTCCCTCACCGAAGTTGCATCCCGCTTCTCGTTGAGCCGCGAACGGATCCGCCAACTCGAGATCCAGGCGCTCGGCCGCCTGCGCGAGCTTGCGCGCGCCGAAGGCCTCCAAGCCGCATAACAGCACCATCTCCGCACGGACACTGCGCCGCCGGCATCCTCCACCGAGGACGCCGGCGGCGTTTTGCATGCGGGTACGGCGGCCTGCTCGTACTCAATCGGTAGACGGCGCGTCCAGAAGCCGCGTGATCGCGACGAGTTGCGCGCGCATTTGGCGATGTTCTTCGTGCAACTCGGCCAGGTTGCGCGTCAACTTTTCGATCAGTTGTTCGGCGCGGCTGTCCGTCTCGTAGTCGTGCTCGGCGAGTTCGGATGCCACCTGGTCGCTGCGCTTCGCCGCGATCAGCAGGATCGCACCCTGCATCGCGGCCAGGCAGCTGAGCACAAGGTTGAGCAGGATGAATGGGTACTTGTCGTACGCGCTGCCGCCACTGATCCCGTTGTAGACCATCCATAAAGCCAGGAACGTCAGCGCGCCGAAGACGAATGCCCATGAGCCCATTCCGTTGCGCATGCGGTCCGCGGCCCGCTCGCCCATTGTGAGTTGGTCCTTGGTTCGGACGGCGGGGTGCGCGTGCCAGCCGTGAAGGTGGCCGGCCCGGCGCACCTGGTCAATGCCGACCGCCGTCGCCACGGCCGTCGTCGTGTCAGTCGTCATGGCTGACCACGATGGCAGTTCGTCGACGCCGGCGCCAGGGCTGGATCAATCGGCCCGCGTCAACGTCGCGCGACGACGAATGCCCTTCGGAACGGAAGCAGCGTCCCGTACGGCTGCCGCGGGTACGCCACCCGGAACGCGGCCGCCATGTCGGCTCGGAAGGCGGTGGCCCCCGCCTCGTCGAGCCGATCGGTGAACGGCCGCAGGCCCGAGCCGGCGAACCACTCCAGTACCGGATCATCGCCCGGTAGCACGTGGATGTACGTGGTTTCCC
This sequence comes from Micromonosporaceae bacterium, assembly GCA_035643815.1. Classification (GTDB taxonomy): domain Bacteria; phylum Actinomycetota; class Actinomycetes; order Mycobacteriales; family Micromonosporaceae; genus DASQPR01. The sequence goes on from DASQPR010000545.1 coordinate 8,672, forward strand.
AGGCATCGACCGCGCAACCGAGTCCGCTCAGAATCTCGGCGTACTCGCCCGCGGAGCGTACCCACGTAGGCCCTGAGCTCAACCCGCCGGGAGTCGTCACGCCATCGAACCGGCCCGACCACCGCGGCGCCGACGTGACCGCACGCAGCGCGGCGGCCGGGCGGTCGTCGGCTGGCCGGGGGACCTGGAACGCTAACGTCCCACCAGGGCGTAGGGCGTCGAGCCATCGGGGGAGCAGGTCGACGTGGGTCGGGACCCAGTGCAGCGCGGCGTTGGAGACGATGACGTCCAGTCGACGATCGGGTGTCCAGGTCTCGATCTCCCCGGAGGTGAACGTTAGACGGCCGTCCGGCACGTCCGCGGCCAGGCGTTGTGCGGCGGCGATCATCGCCTCGTCGGCGTCGATGCCGGTGACGTTGGCGCCCGGCCAGCGATCGAGGAGCGTACGGGTCGCGTTACCCGGCCCGCAGCCCAGGTCGACCACGACCGCCGGATCGTCCGTGGCGATGCGACCGACCAGGTCGGCGAACGGACGGGCGCGCGGATCGGCGAACTTGAGATAGTCCGTGGGCGACCACGTCGGCGAAGTCATGCGCCGATCTTCTCGCAGACGCCTGTCGGCCGAGCACATCAGGGCGCCAAGCCGCGCACATGACAATGCGGCCACCGAACCGAGCACGGCGCGGAGTCGACCGATTGGCGCCGAGTGGCCGAGTCGACGGTCTCAGTTGTTGATGGCCACGATGCGGATGATCGAGATGATGATCGCGAGTCCGCAGATACCCAGACCGACGAGGCCGAGCGTTCTCGGTTTCCCGACCCTGGCCGCTGCCCTCATCGCGAGAATCGAGAACACGAGCCCGGCCGGCCAGAAGCAGATCGCCAGCACGATCCCGAGCACACCGAACACTGTCGTGTTGTCGTTGCGAGGCGGCGGCTGCATCGGATACTGCTCGGGCGGCATCGGTGCCATGGGACCGGTCAACGGTGTCTCCTTTTCTTAGCCCGACCGGCGGTGGTGGTCGGGTCGATTAGCCCGCTGGTTGTTGATCTCTAGCGGCTACGCCTGCCCAAGTCGGAATCGTATTACGTCCACGCCACCGATGCGGCCTGCGCGGGGGCGCCGCCGGGCATGGCATTCGTCCGCCCCGAGACACGACGCGCGCTGGCCGTCGTCGATCACATCGGCCACAGTGATGTCGTGCCGCCGACATTCGCCGGAAGTTCTAGGGCTTCAGGCGAATTGACCTTGCAGATGCAAGGCATACCATGGTCGACATGACGCAGTTCCGGATCGGTGAGGCGGCCGAGCTGCTCGGCGTGAGCGCCGACACGGTTCGCCGCTGGGCCGACTCCGGTCGCCTGTCCGCGACGCGCGACGATCATGGCCATCGCATCGTCGAAGGTGCCGAACTAGCGGCCCATCTGAGTGCGCATGGCCGCGCGGATGAGGGCACCACGAATTCGTCGGCTCGCAATCGCTTCACCGGGCTGGTCACCGCGATCAAGAAGGACACGGTGATGGCTCAAGTGGAGATCCAGGCGGGACCGCACCGGGTCCTGTCGCCTGATGTCGCGCGAAGCCGTTGACGAGCTTGCCCTCGACATCGGCGACATCGCGGTGGCGGTCGTGAAGTCGACCACCGTGATCGTGGAGACGCCGCGTTGAGCAGGCGCCCGAGACGCGGGACCGCCCCGGCCCGCATACCTGCGATACCTGACCCCCGATGAGGAGAACGCCCATGTGGAAGAAGCGCACCGTCGGCATCTCGGTCGCCACGATCGCCGCGGTGTTGGCCTTGGCCGGCTGCGGCAGCAGTGACAAGGCCAACGCGTCGTCGACGCTGGCCGCCGGCACGAGTAGCAGTGCGAGTGTCACCGGCACCATCACGGTGCTCGCGGCGGCCTCGCTGACTGGCACCTTCAACCAGCTTGGCCAAATGTTCCAGGCCGCCCACCCGGGTACGACCGTGAAGTTCTCCTACGGCGGCAGCGACACGCTGGCCGCACAGATCACGCAGGGCGCACCGGCCGACGTGTTCGCCGCGGCATCGCCGACGACGATGAAAACGGTGACCGACGCCGGCGATGCGAGCGGCACGCCGCAGAACTTCGTGAAGAATCAGCTCGTGATCGCGGTCGCGCCGGGCAACCCGAAGAAGATCACGTCGCTCAAGGATCTGACCGATCCGAAGCTGAAGGTCGTCCTGTGCGCGCCGACCGTGCCGTGTGGTTCGGCCGCAACCAAGGCGGAGAAGGCTGCCGGCCTCACGGTGAAGCCGGTCTCCGAGGCGCCGGATGTCAAGTCGGCGCTGACGCCGGTCGAGCTTGGCGAGGCCGACGCCGCGCTGGTCTACCGGACGGACGCCAAGGCCGCGGCGGGCAAGGTGGACGCCGTGGAGTTCCCGGAATCGGCGGGCGCAATCAACGAGTATCCGATCGTGGCGCTC